>CASECI010000043.1 GCA_949286465.1 uncultured Alphaproteobacteria bacterium
GGGGCAGATAAAGAACGCTTTAAGGATGTTAAGCATTCGGTTAATGATGTTTTATACCGTTCTCTCGTCAACATTGTTTCAGAACTTGTTTCCATGGAATTCAATACTGTTTCTTCTATTTTGTTCCATAAAATATCAAGACCTTCTCCTGTTTGAGCGCAAAGAGAAATTTCATTTATTGATTTATCTGTCAAATCCTTTTTGTTCCATATGACGATATGATTTGGATTTTCGGATATGGCTTGTTGAGTTGTTTCATCTAGATAAGGATAGTTTCTCGCATCGGCAACAGCAATGACAAAGTCTGCTTGTTGAATACGATGTTTTGCTCGACGAATTCCTTCTGTTTCTATTTCTTCGGTTGTTTCTCTTAGACCTGCGGTGTCGGCAAGAATGACAGGATATCCAGCGACATCCATAGAAACTTCTACAATATCTCGAGTTGTTCCTGCGGTGGCAGAAACGATAGCGACATCTCTATGTGCTAACTGATTTAAGAGACTGGATTTGCCAACATTAGGGGCGCCGACAAGAGCAATAGAAAAGCCTTCTTTAAGCCTTTTTCCTCTATTGTTGTCGTCGAGATGGCGTTCTAATTCTGTAATTACATTGTAAGTCTTTTTCTTGACCTCGTCTATCTGACTCTCTGGAATTTCTTCTTCAGGAAAATCGATGTAAGCTTCTATTAATGCTAAAATTTCAACTAAATCTGAACGCCACCCATCATACAATTTTTGCAAGGCGCCGTCCATTTGGCGAACAGCCCATTTCCTTTGAGCTTCTGTGTCGGCATGAATTAAATCAATTAAGCCTTCGGCAGAGGTTAAATCCATCTTTTGATGATAAACAGCGCGCTTTGTAAATTCTCCAGGTTCTGCTAAACGGCACCCTGGTATTTGGCTCAATGTTCCTAAAAGCGATTTGATAACTGCTCGAGAACCATGACATTGTATTTCTCCAACATCTTCTCCGGTAAAACTGTGGGGAGCCGGAAAATACAAGATTATCGCTTCATCTATTTTTTCATCTTTCAAGTTATAAACGGAACTAAAATGAGCATACCGAGCTTTTAATCCATTAAGATGACATAGCTTCTTTAAAATATCAGACACCGCAGGTCCGGAAAGTCGAATAACTGCAATGCCGGCTTGACCGGAAGCTGTTGAAGGAGCGTAAATTGTGTCCATTTATCTTCTCCTATAAAAAAGGATTGGCATCAGCTGGTTTGACTAAATAGTACCAACCGGTTACGATAAGGGTGAGGATAATCCAATAAACAATTTGAAATTCTCGAGGGGTCTTAGAAAAAATCCAAACGGCAAAAATCATAAACAATATGAGACCGACTCGAGCCCATAGACTCTGCAAATACAGGAAAATTTGCATTCCTGTAAAACCAATTCCTGCCGCCCAGAAAAAAACAAGTTTTTGCATTGACTAACTATTCATTGAATCAAAGAAATCATGGTTGTTTTTGGTTACTTTTAATTTTTCAATTAAAAATTCCATGGCATCCGTAACGCCCATTGGCATTAACACACGACGAAGCATCCACATCTTAGGTAGTTCATTCTTATCAACGAGTAATTCTTCTTTTCGTGTTCCTGACTTAGTAATATCAATTGCTGGGAAAATACGTTTATCGGATACTTTGCGATCCAAAATAATTTCGCTGTTACCGGTTCCTTTAAATTCTTCGAAAATAACTTCATCCATACGAGAACCGGTGTCAATTAAAGCTGTTCCAAAAATTGTTAAAGAACCACCTTCTTCTATATTTCGAGCTGCCCCAAAAAAGCGCTTTGGTTTTTGGAGAGCATTCGCATCCACGCCACCGGTCAAGACCTTTCCGGAAGACGGAATCACCGTGTTGTACGCCCGCGCCAACCGCGTAATCGAATCCAACAAAATCACAACGTCTTTTTTATGTTCGACCAATCGTTTTGCCTTTTCGATAACCATTTCTGCCACTTGAACATGACGAGAGGCAGGTTCATCAAATGTAGAAGAAATAACTTCTCCTTTGACAGAGCGAATCATATCTGTAACTTCTTCCGGTCGTTCGTCTATAAGGAGCATAATTAAATAAACTTCTGGATGATTAGCTGTAATGGCGTGAGCAATATTTTGCAACATAACCGTTTTACCAGTCCGTGGTGGGGCAACGATTAAGCTTCGTTGGCCTTTTCCTTGAGGGCAAATTAAGTCTATAATTCGAGCTGTGTAATCTTTTTTCTCTCCGGTTTGCGGAATATCGCTTTCCATTTTTAATTTTTCATTAGGATACAGAGGCGTTAAATTATCAAAATTAACGCGATATCTAAGTTCTTCTGGATCAACGTGATTAACTTTATTAATTTTGGACATAGCAAAATAACGCTCGCCATCTTTAGGCGCACGAATTTCTCCTTCGATGGTGTCTCCTGTGCGTAAGCCAAATTTCTTTATTTGATTTGGAGCAACATAAATATCATCTGGGCCGGCAAGATAATTCGCTTGGGCAGAGCGTAAAAAGCCAAATCCATCTGATAAGACCTCTAAAACACCGTCTCCGAACAAAGTTGTTTCCGTTGCTGAAATTTGTTTTAAAATAGCAAACATTAAATCTTGTGTTTTAAGCGTTGGTGCATTTTCAATGCCTAACTCTTCTGCATAAGCTAATAGCTCTGCAGGTGTTTTTTTCTTTAATTCTTGTAAATGCATAAGTATGTCCTTGGAAATTTTTTGATTTTTTTGAAAAGCGAATGCTTTATTGGGAGCATATAAATACTTTTATCTTTTGTCAAGCATAAAAAAGATAGTTTTTAAAGAAAATGTAAAATAATTTTGTTATTCATCAAATGGATAAAGTCTTTTGTAAATCATTCTTAAAGAAAATTACCATTTGTTAAAATGCACTTTTTTCGTATCATATCGACTTGTCGGCGCAACAAAAGGAACAGAGGGAATGCCAACAACGATTAAAGCCATCGGGATAACATTTTCGGGGAGGCCTAATAATTTTATAAATGTTTGTGTGCGTGCTTCATCGGGATAAATACCGCACCAACAGGCCCCTAAACCCATGCCATGGGCAGCTAAAAGTAAATTTTGACCGGCTAATAAGGGGTCAACTTTCCAATATTCTTCATAGCTATCTGCACGATTCCCACACACAATGATTGCTGTGCCAGCATCTTTTACAAAAGCAGCATAAGGATGCAATTTTTCTATTTTTTCTAAAATATCAGGGCTATCAACAACAACAAAGGACCAAGGTTGCTTATTCATAGCCGAGGGAGCCTGCATCGCTGCTTTTAGTAAATCAACTAGCTCTTCTTTTGAAATTTTTTCATGTGACTGATAACTGCGAATAGAACGTCGCGTTAAAAGACCTTGTAATAAATCCATAAATATCCTCCCTTTTATAAATCTTTCTTATAAGATAGATTGTTTTTAGGAATCTTTCAAGAACATCCTTGATTTTTAACTCAAAATGAGCCATAAAAGAAAAAAACAAAAGGATTGAAAATGGTTGAAAAAATTGATTTATCCCCTTTACGTGGTATGCGGGACTTTTTCCCAAAAGATTGGGTCTTTCGGAAAAAATTATTACAAGCTTTTGAAAATGCTTCAGAAAAATGTGGATTCTTACGGTATGATACATGTGTTGTTGATGCTTATGAATTGTTTGAACGAAAATCGGGTGAGGAAATTTCCGATCAAATTTATGATTTTCATGATAAATCAGATCGCCACATTGCGTTAAGACCAGAAATTACACCAACGATGGTTCGGCTTTATTCTGCTGATAAAGAAAATTTACCATATCCTGCTAAAATTTGGGCTTTCGGGCAATGTTTTCGTTATGAAAGACCTACAAAAGGTCGCTATCGTGAGCATTATCAATGGAATATTGATATAATGGGAGAAAAAAGCGTTTCTGCTGAAGCTTGGATTTTATATACAGCTGTCATGGTTATGAAGGAATTGGGTTTTTCCGAAGAAGACTTTTGTATTCGCGTTTCAAGTAGAGCCTTATTATCTGGCTATTTAAGTAAAATAGGTGTTCCTGAAGACGTTCATGCGCCATTAATGACCTTAATTGATAAAAAAGAAAAAGTAGAAGAGAGTTGGTTGAAAGAAGAAATGACACATTTAGGACTTTCATCAACTCAAATAGATTCTTTATTCGTTTTATTGGATACGCATGATATTGAAAAAATACAAGAAATAACAGGTCCGTCTGAAGATGTTCAACAATTAAAAGATTTAGAACGTTTTGCGAAAGCGCTCGGATATATTCATTATCTTAAAATAGATCCTTCCATTATTCGTGGGTTGTCTTACTATACGGGAATAGTCTTTGAAGCTTTTGACAGAAAAGGTCAATTCCGTGCATTATTTGGTGGTGGGAGATATGATCATTTGTTTTCTCGAATGACAGGAAAGGATATTCCCGCATGTGGAATGGGCTTTGGCGACGGTGTTATCAGAGAATTATATTATGCAAAGTTTGGTGAAAATAAAACTTTTGCATCAGTACCTTTTTATATTGGTTATTTTGATGATTCATTACAAGAAGCAGCGATGCAATTAGCTCAGAAGTTAAACGCGTTGGCTTTCGCGTGTGATTTTGCTTTAAGTCCTCAAAATCCTAAGAAATTTTTCACGGCGGCCAATAAACGGCATGCTCAAGTTGCAGTTTATCTTGCTCCTGAAGAATACGAAAAAGGGGAAGCTGTTTTTAAAAATATGGAAACAGGTAATCAAGAGCGGATTTCTTTAAATGCCATTACTGAAGAGGCTCTTTTAAAGTTACTTTAACTTTTCCTCTAGATAAAGAGATAAATCTCCTTTTTCAAGGACAATATTGGGTTTCATCTGATTTTTAAACCAAGTTTCTTGACGTTTAGCATAAGCGCGTGTGTTTTTTTGAGCACGTGCAATAGCTTTCGTTAACGAAATTTCGCCTCGAGAACATGCTATTAACTCTTGTACACCAATCGCTTTAAATACACCGCCTGACATTTTGGGATTTTTTTCTAATAAATCAATAACTTGTTTGAACGCGTTTTGTTCCATCATACGCTCAAATCTGTAATTACATTGTGTATACAATTGCTCTCGAGATGGTTGTATCAATATCGTTTCAAAATCGCCATCATACAGATGCGTATGGGGCTGTTGTTGCCAATACGTGATTGGTTTTCCTGTTGCTTCTAAAACCTCTAAAGCGCGCATTAAACGTTGAGGATCTTGAAATGGAAAATCAGGTAAGGCCGCTTGGAGTTCTTCTAAGGGCATTTGACGAACACGATTTCGAATCTCTGTTGGAATGTCGGGAATGCTTGCAAAACCATCTATTAAGCTTTTTAAATAAAGGCCTGTTCCGCCAACAATAATCGGAACATCTATTTGTTCCAAAAGAGGTTGTATTCTTTTACCCCATTCAACAAATGAACTGTGACCAAACGCATCTAAATAGCCATATAAGTGATGTGGAATTCCTTCCATTTCAAGAGGATCTGGGCGAGCTGTTAATGTGGGGACATCTTCATAAATTTGCATTGAATCTGCATTGATTATTTCTCCGCCTAAATGATGTGCTAAATCTAGGCTAAAACGAGATTTGCCGGAAGCTGTTGGCCCCATTATCACATAAACTTTTTTTGCTTTCATGCTTCCATTTTATCTCGATTTCGTTTATAAAGTCTTAAAAAAGATAGAAAATGACTGATAGATATCCTTTTCAAGCACATGAACAATATTGCCAAAAACAATGGGCTCATGTTATTTTTTCTGGTGAGAGGGCTGTTTCTTTAAAAGATGCCTTACAGATGGATATTATCTATCGACAAAATGGGAAAAAAACACAAAAGGGTGAAGCTCAATTATTATCCATGGGAATCCTAATGAATGGACCGCTAGATATTGAAGAGCAACAAAAGGCTTTATTATATGGTGCAGATGCTTGGCGATTAGCTCTGATTTTAGAAAAAAATACAACAAATTTGCGCCCCTATTGGAAATTAGTTCAAAAATGGTATAACTTATTGCCGATGAATCAAGAAATTTTGCTGGATGAACTTTCTTCTCCGCTCTTTATTAAAATTGTACAAGCTGTTCAACAAAATGATTTATATCATATTTTAACAGAGGTAAAAGCGTTGCTTAAAAAAGATTTGTCTCCTCAAATCTTGAGCTTATGTGCAGCTATTTTAGCTCCCTTTGTTCCGCATTTATTAAATACATATTTAAAAGATGCGCCAACCGTTTATGCTTTTTTAAAAAAGCTGAATTTAAAACCAATAACAATTACTGTTAATAATAAATTTATAGCAACTTTTATTCCTTATGAATCTGATTTTGATGCTATACAAAAAGAAGCCTTGAAATGTCCTAAGGTCCAACGTAAAATAGGACAAAGAAAAATTAAAAAATGTATTTTTGTTCCAGGAAAGGTATTGAATGTTATTTGCTAGATATTTTCTATTCTTATGCGCCTTTGGGGTAGCGGCATGTGGTTTTAAACCCATTTATTATACGCCTAAAGGAGAAACATCTGTACAAGAATTAACAGCACAAATCCGCATTTTACCTGTTCCAGAAGAAACGGGAAGATTAATGGTTCAAACGTTAAAAAATACTCTTAACCCAGATAATTTGTCTGTTGAAAAAAAATATAATTTAGGCGTTTCTTTATCTAAAAGTATTAATACGGATCAAGGTATTTTGAATGATAATACATCTACACGAGCAACAATGACAATGCGGGCTCATTATACTTTGAAAGATGCTCAAGGGAAGACTGTTATCGATGACAGTACTTTTGCTATGACAAGTTATAATATTTTGACAGTTCCATATTCTACCGTTACGGCAGAACAAGCCTCTGAACGACGTCTTATTAAACTTTTAGCAGAAAAAATATCTTTGCACATGGCTAATTATTTTAAGAAAAAAATAAATGAAACTCAAACCATCTCAAATTAAATCCTTTACACCGCAAATTCAAAAAGACTTTAAAGGATGTTTGGTCTTTGGAACAGATGTGGGCGCGATTAAAGAAACTGCTCAATCAATTATTCAAATAATTAATACAGACAAAAATCCTTATGCTGTGGTTGAATTATCTATGGATAAATTAAAAGAAATACCAACTGCTTTTTGGGATGAAGTCAATGCGATTTCTATGTTTGGTGGACGGAGAATCATTTGGTTTAAGAACCCATCAGATACTTTTGCTTCAGAGTGGGAAAATTTTTTGAAAAATGACAAAGGAAATACTTTTGTCGTTTTAATGTCTGATTCCTTAAATACAAAATCAAAGTTAGTTAAAATATGCGATGAAGCTAAACTTGCGGGAAGTATCGCGTGTTATCCGGAAACAGAACAAGATATTAAACAGACGCTTTTAAGCTCTTTATCCGAAGAAGGATACTTAATTGATGCCGATGCCTTAGCTTTGTTTGCTTCTTACTTGGGGGCAGATAAAGCAATTACACGCTCAGAGGTAAATAAATTAAAAACTTATTTAGGAAATCAAAAACAAATTCGTCTTGCTGATATTCAGGCTTGTATTGGGAATGGTTCTTCGGTTGTTATGGATGATATGATATATGCTGCTTTAAGTGGAAATCATAGCCAAGTCCAACGGGTTTTTAATATCCTTCTTCAAGAAGGAACTCAACCCATTATGATGATACGTAGTTTAATGAGTAAAATCGACCAACTTATGATTGTTTTATCGAAAATAAAACAAGGAGAGCAAATTGATAGTGCAATTAAAGGAACGTATCCTTTTATTCCATTTCAATATGCTTCTCTTTGGAAGAAAATAGTTATGGCTTGGAATGAAAACGCTGTTGCGGATGCTTTAGAATTACTTTTACAAGCTGAAAAGGATTGTAAATCAGGATTGCCTCCAGAAATTATTTTAAATCGTGCTTTAACATCTTTAACAGCAGCAGGGCGTCGATTCGTTAATGCTCGACCTTTTTAATTACTACTCACGTGTTTTTTCAATAAAAAAATGTTGAGGAAGGATACGCTTAGAGGCAATTCGATGGTGTATCCACTTGTGATCAGGAAAAATATGACCTCGTTCATATGTTTTATTTTGATAAGGGGATAAATATAAAGCATAAGAACCATCATCATAATAACGAAGAATGCCTATCTGAAAAGATGTCGTGCTTGGTATATATTGAACGGTATAAGATGGCTTTTGAATATATTCATTTTGATAAATATGAACGAAAATATGAGAATCTGAAGTTGCTTCAACAGCAACTCTGTTAGAAGTATCTTTTAAACAAAGAATAAAACGAGATTGCCTGTTTAGATTTAAGCAATCTTTTATATCAGGAAGCCATTTATGTTGCGGATAAAAAGCGCCACAAGGATAGGATAATTTTTCTTTACCGGTTTCTGAGACCAATGAATAAGACCCATCTAAGTGATATTGAATAGAACCAGTTATTTCCTTTTCTGCATGAAATAGAGCATACTGAGGAATGTTAGCTGTATCATTTTGATAATGATAAATAAAAATTGTATTCAGAGAATTAATCTCGGTAAAAATTCTATTTTTTTGATCTAAAATAAAATGGTATTTCATTTTTATAAAAGAGCCTCTTTCTTTGGAAGAAAGAGGCTTTTCTTTTATTTATCTTGAGATGGCATCGTTGCTTCTTGAGCAAGATCGGTAATAAATTTATTTAAATCTATAACTTCCTGTTTATCAGAACCAATGCGGCGAACAGTTACAGTTCTATTTTCTTTTTCTTTTGCTCCAACAACAGCAATAACAGGTGTTTTTGTTAATGAATGTTCTCGGATTTTATAGCTAATTTTTTCGTTGCTTAGATCAGCTTTAGCAATTAATCCAGCCTTTTTTAACGCATTCACAACTTCTTCAGCATAGTCATTGACTTCTGCCGTTACAGGAGCAACAACAACTTGTTCTGGAGATAACCATAAAGGTAGTTTCCCAGCATAGTTTTCGATGAGGATCCCTAAGAAACGTTCGATAGAACCAAACAAAGCACGGTGTAACATCACAGGTTGATGCTTTTCCCCATCTTCCCCGATATAAGAAATATCAAAGCGTTGTGGTAGATTCATATCCATTTGAACGGTTCCACATTGCCATTCTCTGCCGATAGCATCTTTAAGGATGAATTCTAGTTTTGGTCCATAGAAAGCACCTTCACCTGGGTTAATCTCATACTTATACCCGTGATGTTCAAGAGCATTGGCAAGCGCTTTCTCAGACATATCCCAAATTTCATCAGAGCCAATACGGTAAATACTGTCAGGACGTGTTGATAAATAAATTTTTACATCATTAAATCCAAAGTCTTTATAAATGTCTAAAATCAATTTAATTGTCCGGACACATTCTTCTTCCATTTGTTCGGGTGTACAGAAGATATGCGCATCATCTTGTGTAAATTCACGAACACGCATTAATCCCATTAAAGACCCAGAGGCTTCGTATCTGTTTACCATACCAAACTCTGCCATTCGTAATGGTAAGTCACGATAAGATTTGATACCTTGCTTGTAAATGAGCAATCCACCAGGACAGTTCATCGGTTTAACACAGAACATTTTGTTGTCTTCTGTCTTTCCTGAGTAATTATGCGCTCCATATTTGTCCCAGTGTCCAGAAGTTTCCCACAAACATCTATCCATAATGCGAGGTGTTGCAACTTCTATATAGCCATTATTTTCTTGGCGACGACGCATATACTCGATGAGCTTGCGATAAATTTTATAGCCTTTGTCATGCCAGAAAACAGCACCAGGAGCATACTCTGGTTCGAAGTGGAATAAATCCATTTCTTTCCCGATTTTTCGATGGTCGCGTTTTGCTGCTTCTTCCATCATTGTTAAGTATGCTTTTAATTCTTTAACATCAGCGAAGGCAACCCCATAAATTCGTTGGAGCATTTCTTTTGAGGAATCTCCTCGCCAGTAAGCACCAGCGATTTTTGTCAATTTAAATGCCTTGCCAAGTTTCCCTGTAGACGGGAGATGAGGCCCTCGACATAAATCAATATAATCCCCTTGCTTATAAACAGAGATAACGGCATCAGCAGGTAAATCATTTATAATTTCAACTTTATAATGTTCTCCTTTTTCCGTGAAGTAGTTTATTGCTTGTTCACGAGACCAAACTTGCCGTTCAATTGGTAAATTTCTATCAACAATTTCCGACATACGTTGTTCGATTTTTTCTAAATCTTCTGTAGAGAAAGGTTCTTTTTTAGCAAAATCATAATAAAAGCCGTTTTCGATAACAGGTCCAATCGTCACTTGTGTGCCGGGGAAGAGTTCTTGAACAGCTTGAGCCATAATATGGGATGCTGTATGACGTAATGTTTCTAAGCCCTCAGTCGTTTTTGCGGTTACAATTGTTATTTTGGAATCTGTTGTGATAGGAGTTGTTAAATCCGTTAATTTTCCATTAATTGTAACAGCAAAAGCGGCTCGAGCCAATCCTTCACTAATTTTTTTTGCTACATCAAGTCCACAGACTGGTGCATCAAATTCCAAGACAGAATTGTCTGGTAGTTGAATTTTAATCATTTTTTTTCCTTTTATTTAGAGTTAAACAAGGCGTACAGTTTACAAAGAAAAAAGAGGGAAGTCAAGGACTTCCCATCTGTTTTACGACAAAGGAGAGCGGTAATCTTTTGCCTGCGTTAACAAGGTTGAATTTTTCTGATACGGAGGAATTTTAAATTGAACCATAATGGTTCCTAAGTTTGACTCAGGATGTTGAGCCGCCTCTAAGATACAATGCGCTGTCCAATTGTTTCGTTCTGCCGAGACGGCTGCTCGATGAGATTCTTTAGCGGCTGTTTGATAATCCTTTGTTTTAAGCGCTTTAAATAATTTAGGCCATCCTTTGGGATTTAAGTTACCTGTATTGTAATAGATATCTAATAAAGCGAGAATTTGTGGCTCTGGCATGTTCATCATGAGAATATTCTGTTGGAAGAGCGTTTTTTCTAATTCTTTTACGCATTTATACATATCTTTTTGATAAAGTTGGTGCATAGAGGTAGATGTTGCAAGAAATTTAAAATACTTTTGATATCTTGTTGCAGAAACATTAAAAGGTTTCGGTCCATTTTTAGAAGTTCTAAATTGTGGTTTTGATTTTTGAATTTGATTGAAATAGGCTTTTTTTTCAGCTTCTGTTAATCGTTGTCCTGTTTGGGGATTTTTAATAAAGTCGATTTGTTTAAATCGTTCCCAACTATCTATATTTGAGCCATATCCGATATGAATTAAACCATTTGTGTCAAGATAAGGATAAGAAACAGGCTTTTGATCAATGCATTCAAACCGCTGAATGATCGGAAGCATCTTTGTGCATAAATTTTGGCATCTTTTTTCATAGATTTGTTGAATGGAAACGACGGTTTTGTACTTGGAATTTTGCGGTAGAATGACGTGATTTGTTTTAATGTTTTGAATATGATCATGGTTGGAGGTGTCTCCTTTTGCCGGTGAAGGAGATAACAAAAAAACAGCAGGTAAAATTGTCCGTAGTCCCAACTTTTTAAGTGATTTCCATTTCATCTTTTATGCTCCTTAGAATAAGGTCTATTATAGCATGAAAATCAGCAAAAAACAATTAAGAAGGATAAGAGACTTATAATTCAATCTCTTGTACGTGTTTTTTGAGCGAAAATTTGTAAAGAAGATTGATTCCCATAATGACGCAAAATTTCTCTTCTTCCTTCATTATATTGCGCATGTTTTAGCCCTTTTATACCACATTCGTTTGCGGCGTCTAAGTATCGTCCGGCGTTTACAAGAGAACAGAACTTAGGATAAGTTTCTAATTTCCCGTTTGTTAATAAATCTGTTTGTAAGACGACTGTTTGAATTTCGGTGGGAAGTTTCAAATAATTCGGAATAAGGCGCATCGCTTTTTTTTCTGATTGTTTCAGGTAGTCTTTTGTTATTTGGCGAATAGAAAGAGCATTTGTCCGATATCGAGAAGGTACATTGTTTTTGATGTCTTGAATAATATTCTTTTTTTCAGATTGTTTAGCTACTAAACCTGTGTCGTCATTAATAAAGGAAATTTTTTCAAGAACATCTGCGCTCTCGATTGGGGTTCCAAAACCAATTTTAACGGTCCCTTTGTCCATATATGGCCAATATGTCATATGGCAAGGCATATCACGCATAACAAGATAAATATTATCAATACGTTCTTGCTGTAATTGTTCCGTTGTTTTTTGCGGCTGTTCAACTTTAACGTTTGTTTGAGTAGTTTTTTCTTTTGTTTCTTCTTGACATCCAACACTCCAAAGCATAGATGCTGCTGCAGTCATAGAAAGTAAAGTTTTTAAAGCTGATTTTTTCTTCATATCGGCAATCCTTTCATATACTTATCTAGTGTAGCATATTTTTGCATAAATTGCTATGAATAATTATTTGATTTATTATTAATCTTGACAGGGAAGTAATCTAAAACTAAACTATTACGTGTGTTAATGGAAAGGAGAAATATTATGTTTACAAAAATTTGTTTTTGGTTGATGGTTATTGGTGGACTAAACTGGGGTGCTGTCGGTTTATTTGATTTAGACCTTGTTTCTTTCATGTTTGGTTCTCTAACTTATTTAACAAAAGCTGTTTATATTATAGTTGCTCTTGCTTCTATTTGGGCCGCTTTAGCTGAAGTAGGGCTTGTTCCTAAAAAGTAAGAGAAAAGGGCACTTTAAAGTGCCCTTTGTTTAACGTGAGTTATTTTTTTCGATTTTAGCCGTTTTTATCGGTTCTTCCTGTTGCGTGTTTTGTTGAAGTGTCGATAATAAATTGCTTTTGATGGTGATGTTCGTTTTTGTATCAATATCATAAGCGTCAGCCAAACGATAAGTTTCACCTTGAGGGGCTTTTGTTATGGCTTGATTTTTAGTTTGTTCGGCTTTTAATCGAGCAATTTCTAGTTTGAGGCGCATATTTTCTTCATGTAATGCTTTGTTTTCTTGTTCAAGTTGAGCTATTTTTGTTTCTGGCTCATGTTTTTCCTCAGTAGAGAATAATCCAGTCACTTTATTTACGCCTGATTGTAACCAAGAATCTTGATAAGCATTATCAATTGCTGCTCCCGTGTCTTTGACAGCTCCATCAAGAGTATTTCCAACGGTGGTAAAGAAACCTGGATTTTCTTTTTGAGCTTCAACTGTAATGTTTTGCTCTTGTGGCTTTTCTGTTTCGGCAACTTGAGCAGATAGTTGCTCTTGTTTGGCATCTTCTTGAATGTTAGCTTGAGCAACTTGCTCTGTTTTTTCTTCTGTAGAGAATAAACCAGCAATTCCATTGACACCTTTTTCAACCCAAGAATCTTTATAGGCACTTTCAATACTTTCGCCTGTTTTTTCTATTGCATTCAAGGTTCCTTTGGCACCCTTATCTACCCAAGAGCCTTCATAAGCATTATCAATTGCTGCTCCAGTCTTTTTAAGAGCTCCTTCAATCGAATTTCCAACGGTGGTAAAGAAACCTGGATTTTCTTTTTGAGCTTCAACTGTAATGTTTTGCTCTTGTGGCTTTTCTGTTTCAGCAACTTGAGCAGATGGTTGCTCTTGTTTGGCATCTTCTTGAATATTGGCTTGAGCAACTTGCTCTGGTTTTTCCTCTGTAGAGAATAACCCTGCAACTTTGTTGACTCCTTTTTGAGCCCAAGAATCTTGATAGGCGTTGTTAATTGCACTACCGGCTTCTTGAGCCAATTTTTGCGTTTCTTCGACAACGGTTTGAGAGGTTTCTTTAACTGCTGTTTTCGTTTTATCTAAAGCTGTTGCATCAAAACCCTCATATGTTCCATCAGCATATATCGCAAATTTAGGTGTATCTTCGGGTACTTTAAAACCAAGCGCCTCGTTAAACTTGTCAAGCTTTTCTTGATCATCTTTCATTCGTTTGACAAGTTGTTCTGTTGGCGTTCTTTCTTTTAATCCTAAATCTTTTAATGCTTCATCTCCCGCATCGACAATTTCTTCGCCAATATTTAACCCTAATTCGCCCGTAAATTGAGCGGCTTCAACAGTTTTGTCTACGCCTGTTTCTAACCAAGAACCAGTATAAGCATCTGTAGTCCAATCAACGCTTTTTTCGGCCCATGAATCTTTATATAAATCATCCCATGTGTTTCCAACGGTTGTAAAGAAACCTGGATTTTCTTTCTGAGCTTCAACTGTAATGTTTTGTTCTTGTGGCTTTTCTGTTTCTGCGACTTGAACAGTAGGTTGTTCTTGTTTGACATCTTCTTGAATATTAGCTTGAGCAACTTGTTCTGGTTTTTCTTCTTTAGAGAATAACCCAGCAATGCTATTGATTCCTTTTTGTAACCAAGAATCTTTATAGGCACTTTCAATACCTTCGCCTGTTTTTTCTATTGCATTCAAGGTTCCTTTAGCACCCTTATCTACCCAAGAGCCTTCATAAGCATTATCAATTGCTGCTCCAGTCTTTTTAAGAGCTCCTTCAATCGAATTTCCAACAGTGGTAAAGAAACCGGCTTTTTCAACGGTGTTATCTGAAGTTTCCTGTTGTTGTATATTTTCTTGGGCTGGTGTATTTAAATTTTTTGCTTCCTGTGCATTTCTCGTCGATTTTTCTGCAACAGATCTTTCCGTTTCGTTTAATGCATCAGAAGTTGACGCGTAAATATTTTGTTGAGCCTGTCCCCAACGCATCATGTCATTCAGTGTGTTGTTTCCGTAATAAATACGTTCTCTCATCGCGTTGAGAACATCTTCTGTAAAGGCTTCATTTGAAGATGTATTGAAAGGTTCTACTTCTGTTTGAACTTCTTTAGTTTCTTCTTGTGGAGGAACTTGTTTTTGTATTTGTTCAACTTCTTGCCGAACCTGTGTTATAGCAGCATCTCTTTCTACGGCTTTCACAACCTTATCCAAAGCTTGAGTAGCTGTTTGAGGAATATTTTCTAAAACTAAAACAGTTCCAGCAGGAATTGGACCTTCAATTCGAATAATGCCTTTTCCTTCGTTGTTTCTTTCGAATTGTATTCGAGCCCCATTATTGACTATCACTGGACGGGAAGAAATTGCTTCTACATTAACAATCGTCTCTTGGCTGTTAGTAATTGTTGGTTCATTGATTTTACTTGGTGTTCCAATTTCATTATTATTTTCTGTTGTTAATGATTGCTCTTCTGTTGGACTTGTTTCTTGTTGTGGCTGATTTGTTTGTTCTTCTTCAACAGATGGTTCTGTAATAGATTGAGTTGTTTCTCTTTGAGGTATCGTTTGTTCTAATGCAGCATATAATTCTAAGTCTGGATCTATAAACTCTGGTTCCACATTTTGGTGCTGCTCATATGTTTGATTAGAATAAACATTTTCATAATCTTCAAAATATGCATTCACCTTACTTTGTTCTTCTTGTGCGCGTTGTTGCATACGCTGTTGAATGTATTCATTATAATTAAAAGAGCGTTCACCTCTTTCTAAAACACGAACTTGGTCAAGAACTTCTCCATCAGGAGATAAGCGCGAATAAGGAGCGCGGGCAGATAAAGTACTGGTGACTAAAGCAGACGATAATACTGTGGTCATTGCTAATGTAGCAATTGTTCCTAATAAAAATGATTTGCGAGTCATTTTGTTTTTCCTTTCTATCCTTAATGAATAAATTATACACTATTTTGATAATTTTTTCAACTAATAAAAGAGGAAAAGATAAAAAATAAAACCTTTGTTTTCAATGACTTAGTTATTCTTGTGGAGAAATTTCAGAAGACTGTCCAATTTTTTGGACAAAATAATCTTCATCAGCTTTGTCTAAATGAATCTGATTCGCGTCAAATAGCATTAGCAACCGTTCGATCATTCTGCGTTGGAAGTGGTCTCTATAGCCATCCTCAGTTTCTTCAAGCATTTCTCTGAATGTGCGAACTGCTAAGCGAATCGCTGGAAACATCTCTGGAGGAAGTTCGGCTTCTTCGTAAAGGCGCTCTAATCCAAGAGGCCCTGAATCATATATTAAAATACGTGCATTTCTAATGGGAATGCCAGCTTTAATTGCTAGAGCATACTCAAAAAATTTCATATCGCCGACACAAACAGAGCGTAAAATTAAATTTGGGGTTAGTCTATCGACATTATGAAGATGAATGACAAGAGTTCGAACATCTTCTTCTGTAGATGTTTCTGATAAGTTTAAAATTGCTTTTTCTCGTGTTTGTGTGACAAGCGTTGTAATGACATTAACAGGTAAATCATGACGCGTTAGAAGTTGCTTACGGAGTTCATCTGAAACTTTTGTGATGACTTTTTCTATGATGGCTACAGGAACTTTAGCTCGTGTTAAAATCGGCTCGTGAATTTCATCGCAAGCTTCAAATTTATCTAATAATTTGTTGTATGAATATTCTGAAATTTCAGCGCCTTGGTTCCCGATTAGAATAATGACTGGCGCTTTATCCGATTCTTCTATTAACTGATCACAAACAAGAGATGAAACGGTTTTTCTTTCTGCAATAGCGCATTGTTTTTGTTCGTCTTTTGTTTTTAAAATTTTAACAAGATCATCATCTGTAATAATTTCAGAATAACGAATCATTGGCACGGCAACTGCAGCCACATCGTAGATAATTTTCTGAACGATATCATAAGGTAAAAAAGTACATGTTTTAAGACTTTCTGATAATTCTTCGCGAACTTTAATTTCTACGTCATTTGTTATAAGGCGAAAAATGTCTTCTGCAATTTGTTTTTCTTTAGCGGTGAGATGATGAAATTGATATTGTTCTGATACTTTTTTGGCCGTGGAAGAGCGTACTTCTGTAGAAGGATTACTTAATAATAAATCCACATCTTTTTGTGTCAGTTTTGTATTTATGGGTTGTTTTTTTACCGACATGCCCGATCCTTCTGAAAGTTTTGGCTTTTCATAAGATAAGCATAAAAAGGTAAATGTTTTATTAAGAAGAATGTTTTTTATTATCAGAATGTGTTAGAGCATACCCCATAGAACGGACCGTTCGAATAAGATCAATTTCCTTTCCTGCATTTAAAGATTGGCGTAATCGTTTAACATGAACATCTACGGTTCGTGTTTCTACATGTATTGTATGTCCCCAAACAGCGGTTAATAAGTCTTCTCTTGAAAAAACTTTTTCTGGTTTTTCTAGGAAAACTTCAAGTAATCTAAATTCTGTCGGACCAAGATGAACGACTCGCTTTCCTCTTTGAACTAACTTTTTCTCAAAGTCGACTGTTAAGTCTGCATAAGAAGCTGTTTTTTTCTCTATTTTAGGCGTAGCTCGACGGAGAATTGCTCGAATTCTGGCAATTAATTCAGGAATAGAAAAAGGTTTTGTCATATAATCATCTGCGCCGATAGATAAGGCATTAACTTTGTCATTTTCATCGCCTCGGGCGGTAAGCATAATAACAGGAATATGACGTAATGCGTGATCATGGCGGAGTATTTTACAAATTTCAACTCCAGATAAGTGAGGGAGCATCCAATCCAATAAAATAACGTCTGGATAGTAGCTTTTTATCTTTTCAAGAGCTTTTTTCCCATCTGTTACAAAATCTGTCTCAAACCCATTCTTTTCTAGGTTATATTTTAAAATTGTGACCAGTGCTTTTTCATCTTCTATAATTAAGATTTTAACCATTATCTCCTCTCAGTGAGCGAATGGCTTGAGCCCAATCCGTTGATCCAAATATGTAGCTGCCGGCAATAAGAGTGGTTGCTCCATTTTCTATACACAAAGGAGCCGATTTATCGTTAATTCCACCGTCAACTTGAATCAGGGTCTTAGCCGGGTCTATCATATTGCGTAGTTGAGCGATTTTAGGAAGTTGGGTAATAAGAAATTCCTGACCTCCAAAGCCAGGCTCAACCGTCATAACTAAAACTAAGTCTAAATAAGGTAAATAGTTTTCTATAATGGAAGCCGGCGTTCTGGGTCTTAACGACAAACCTGCTTTTATACCATGCTCCTTTATTTTTTTGAGTAAAGAAATAATGTCATATTCAACTTCAGCATGAAGTGTAATTTGATCCGCTCCTGCTTCAATAAAATCATTGAGTAAGTCCTGAGGATTCGTCATCATTAAGTGAACGTCCAGAGGAACAGTAGAATAAGGCTTGATGGCCTTAACTATCATAGGACCAAAAGTGAGGTTTTGAACAAAATGACCATCCATAACATCAACATGAATTAAGTCTGCGCCGGCTTGACAAACCTTCGCAACCGATGGTCCAAGATTTGCAAAATCGGCTGATAAAATACTCGGTGCAATTTGTATCATCTTCCTTCTCCATTTTTTTGCATCATGTTTCCTATGATTTTAGACTTTTCTGGGGTCTTTTGTAAGGCGTGAGTTCTTAAAAATAAAGCCATCTTTTCTTCTGTTATTGTTCCGGCAGCAATCGATTGGAAAAAAACATAGAGCTGCTTGTCAGAAAGGGGAAGTTTATAATTGTTTTGATCTAAACAAGTTAGGGTAAACAAAGTCCCAGTTCTTTTATTTCCATCATTAAATGGGTGGTTTTGAATTAAGGCATAACCAACAGCAGCAACAAGCTCAAATATGTCCGCTTGTGGATTGTAATGTGATCGATTTTGACCCCGCGCAATGGCTGATTCTAACGCCCCTTGATCTCTGATCCCACGAAGTCCGCCATCCATTTCTAGCGTTAAAGAATGCATGGTTTGAATGGCGTCTAAGTTTGCTATCTCTAGATTTGGTTTCATCATTTGCTCAATTCTTTCATTAACTGACGATGTTGAGCGTACATAGAAACAATACTTTCCTTTTGTTCTTTTGTGACAGATTTGGGTGCAATTTTTTCAACGGTTTGATTCAGTTTTTGTTTTTCTTGAGGGGATATTGAACTCCATTTTTGAGGTGTGTTTTTGCACATATGTCTCTCCTTTCTTTTCTGTCAGTATAACGAATTTTAGGATTAAGGGCAAACTTTTTATGGTTGGGAAGCCTTTCAAATAAAGAAATGAAACAAACAACAATCTGTATGTAATTACAATATAATTACATGTATCAACTTCTTCCCTTGTGAAAAAAAGCACCTAATGGTGCTTTTTGGGTATTAATGACTTATAAGAATACTATCTTGTTTTTTGTTTCGATAATAGCTCCGGAGAAACCTTTTTCTTCGAAACTATTCGGGGCGTCTCAAAAGAATAAATGGGTAAATAAGGGTCAAAATAAATATTATCTGTGTTTCTATATACCAACTCCTGTGCTTGGCGTATAGCTTTTGTCCATCTTTGAAAGTAGAGCTTGTTTTCTGTTATCTCTTTGCTTTGAGAACTCAAACCAAAATCTTTACTGAACCGGTCAATAAAAACGCGATGTTTAACTCTATCCGTAGGTAAGGGAACCGTACCTTCTTCCATCGGATAAGATTCTAACCAAGAACGAATACTTTCTTGAATATTCTTTTGTTTCGAAAGAGGTTGATTCATATTTTCCTCTACTGTCTTTATTAAATCTTCTGTATGAAAACGTAATATTCGACAAGCATATAAACGGTAAAAATCTTCATCTTCCGCTGTGTAACGAAAATTTTTAACTTCTTGTGAGTTCGATGGAGCAGGAACAGGATCACAGCCAACTAAAAAAGCTATGCTTGCAATACTTCCAAGAAATATTCGATGTGTTTTTTTAAAATAAGAATTTCTTTGCATTGACCTTGTTCCTTCTTTTATATATAATTTATATTAATTATATAGAAATATACAAAAAAGTAAACAAAAAAATGAAAAAGCTTTTTATTGATGATTTACGACGCCCTCCTGACAGCAGTTGGGATTTGGTTAGGTCAAACCAAGAGGCTATTAACTACGTTTTGCTTAATGGATGTCCTGATTTTGTTTCTTTTGATTATTGCCTGAGTGCTGGACAAACTATTCGCCCTTTTATTTTGTGGTTAATAGAAGAGGATAAGCGATATGAAGGAAAACTTATTCCTGAAGCTTTTCAATATGACTCGCATTCAAGTTCTGATGCAGGAACACAGTGGATTATGATAACGTTGGGTCAATATCTTTTAAATCGACATCGCCCGTAAATACTTTTGTTGCAGGGCCTGTCATAAAGACTTTATTTAATTCTTTGTCCCAATCTATCTTTAAGTCTCCACCAATAACACGAACGGTTGCAGTATGTTCACAAAATTCTTTACTAACGGCAGCGCAAAGACTTGCACAGGCTCCCGTTCCGCAGGCAAGCGTTTCACCTGAACCACGCTCCCATACGCGCATTTTAAGACGATTAGATTCTGTCACCTCTACAAATTCAACATTTGTCCGATGTGGGAATATAGGAAGAGTCTCTATTTGTGAACCTATTGACATAACATCGAATGAAACGACGTCTTTAACAAAAACGACAACATGAGGATTACCAACCGAAACAGGAATACCTGTTATTGACTGGTTATTCCAAAGCTTCATTGTAATTTCTTTCTTTACGACAGGCGTTCCCATATCAACTTTTACATTTTTTACAGTTTGCCCATCTAAGAGGAGTTGAACTTTTTTTGATCCGGCAAGCGTTTCAATTGACAATTCTGTCTTGGTTGTCATGTGAGTATCATACACATATTTGGCAACACATCTGATCCCGTTACCACACATTTCACCTTCGGAACCATCTGCATTAAAAATCCGCATTTTAAAGTCATCTGTGTCTGAAGGTTGAATGAGAATTAAACCATCACTTCCAATACCATAATGAAAAGGGCTTAAATAACGAGCGAGCTCTGGCCAATCATGTTCTTTTTCTTCAAAAGTATTAACGAAAATATAGTCATTACCTAATCCGTGCATTTTCGTAAATCGCATCGTATTCTCCTTATAAACTTTCTTTGAATAGGGTAGCAAATCAACTCTAAAAAGAAAAGGAGTTTTTTATTTTTTTGTCTGGGAAAAAACAAGATTCATTTCGCCGGTGAGACTTTAGATGCTCCTCCAATAGCTTTGTAAAAAGTTATAATATTGCTATATAAGTTGCTGTTTGATTGGAGCATATTTGTTTGGGCGCTTATTCTTCTTGTCTCGGCGTCGAGTACTTGACTGTATTCGACAAGACCTTGATTGTATTTTTGAACTGTCAATTGGCTTGCTTTTTGCATTTCCTCGTAGGCTTGATGAGCACTTTTGTTTCGATTATATTCTTGAGCAATCGATATCATTGCGTTTTTTATTTCTGTGGCAGCTTGAAGTAAGCTTTGTTCATATGTTATCAGTTGTTCTTCTTTTTTTGCTTCTTGGAGGGCGATGTTTTGTCGGATTTGGCCAAAGTGGAAAAGGGGCATTTGAATCCCGGGGACAAGATTGTAAGTAAAGCTTTTACTTTGAGCAATATCTGAAAATTGAATTGCTTCAAATCCGACAAAGCTGGATAGGGTGATTTTAGGATACATATCTGCAATAGCAACCCCGACTAAGGCATTTTGTGCAATAAGATTTTCTTCAGCTATACGTACGTCGGGGCGTTGACGGATGATTTCAGCGGGTAGTTGATAAATGTTCTCAATATTGAATTGGAAAATGTCAGTAATCAGATTTTTTCGATTTTTCTTTAGTTCATTATCAAGACTACCCGGGAGCTGTCCAGATAAAAATGAAAGAGAATTACTAGCTGCCGCTTTTTGTGTCTCGAGTTGAGGAATTTGCATCCGTGTTGTTTCGACTAAATAACGGGCTTGATTTAAAGCGATATCATCTGCAAGTCCTGCATTATATTTCTCCTGAACTGTTTTATAAATATTTTCTTGTAATAAGAGGCTTTCTTTTGCGTTTTTTAATAACTGTTCTGTTGTACGATAATTGATATATGTTTGAGCGACTTCTGCTTCTAAAGACACAGCAATATTTTTTAAATTTTCAATAGAGGCGCGAACATTCGCAAGAGAGGCTTCTGTTTGGCGACGAGAAGACCCAAAAATATCTATTTCCCAAGAAGCGTCAAAACCTGCTTGATAATATTCCTCTTTAAGGATGCTTTCAACATTTTGGCTTTCTTTGAGATAATTGTAAGATGTTGTTGCATCTAGGTTTGGGGCTGCTTGAGCCATCGTTATACGTAAAGAAGCGCGACTTTGCTTGAGGTTGGTTAAAGCAATACGAATATTAGAATTATTTTTATAGGCTTTTTGAATAAGCTGATTTAGCGTAGTATCTTTAAAATCTTTAGGAGAAATAATATAAGGAGAATGAAGAGGAGTCTTTAAATCTAAAGCATTTTCTATTTCAGGCTGTGTGAAAAAAAGAGGCTGCTCATAATCGGGACCGACAGTACAAGAAGATAAGATTAAACATAAAAACAAAAATTTCTTTTGCATTATACCCTCCTCTTTGTGGGAGAAGATTTTTTCCTTTGTGAAGTTTTTTTACTCTCTTTTTGGGGCGGATAAAAATGCTCAGCAATGGTTGCAAATAATGCAAAAAATGATGGAATAAAGAAAATACCGATTAACGTAGCTAGTATCATACCGAAAAATACGGCCGTTCCTAAAGAAATTTGGCTGGCAGCACCGGCTCCTTTGGCGATAACCATTGGAGAAACACCGAGAATAAATGTCAGAGCTGTCATAAGTACGGCTCTGAATCTTTCTTCTGCACCAGTTCGAGCTGCATCGATTATCCCCATTCCTTGTCTATGGAAGTTAAGTGTAAATTCTACTATCAAAATAGCATTCTTCGCGGAAAGGCCTATGAGCATAACTAAGCCAAGCTGAGCATATATAGATAAAGGTAAATCCATAAAATGGAGGCCTAATAAGGCTCCGAGTATCGCAAAAACAGTTGAAAACATGACTGAAAAGGCAATCATCCAACTTTCATAAAGGGCAACTAAAAAAAGATAGCCAAATAAACATGCAAGCGCAATTAAAATGCCTACAAGACCTGTTGTCTCCACCTCTTGTAAGGATAGTCCTGTCCAGGAAATGTTATAGCCTTTTGGTAACTGCTTCGTTATTTGTTCAACTGTTTTTATCGCTGTACCTGTGCTGACTTCGTCTGAGGCCTGCGCTGTTATAGCAGCACTATTGTATTGATTAAAACGAAAAATGGTTTTCGGTGCAAGAATAGTTTTTAATGTCGCAAAACTCTTTACTTGGACCATTTTCCCTGATCGTGTTTGAATATACATATTTTCTATGTCGGATAAGTCTTTTCGATAATCAAAATCTGCTTGAATAATTACTTTGTTCGTTTGACCATCAAGAGTGATATTATTTACGTAACGTGAACCTAAGTTATTTTGTAGAACTGTAAATAAATCCGAAACTGATATTTGATAAGATTCAAGCTTTGTTCTGTCTATGTCTAGGTAAATATGGGGTGTTCCTGGCCTAAATGTACTAAATGCAATGATAAAATCTGAAGAACTGTTCATGCTTTTTAAAAGCTTGTCTAATGTCTCAGAAAGTTGATTAACACCAAAAGAAGCATTGACAGCATTTAATTGAAAAGATAAACCGCTGCTATTCCCTACTCCAGGAATGGCCGGAAGAGCATAAACATCAATCTCAGCCTGAGGATTGTGATTATACTTTGAACGCATTTGATTGATAATACTTTCCATAGACAGTTCTTTTGTCGTCCTCTGTGACCAATTCGTTAGCCCTAGTACGCCCATGCCTATATTTTCACCGCTTCCTCCTAAAAGACTTTGTCCTGAAATCCCAATAAAAAAATCAACTCCCTTAATTGCAAGAGCTTCTTTTCCAATTTCTGATAAAAGAGCTTCTGTTTGATTGATGCTAGATGTATCGGGAAGCTGTACATTTGCAAATAAAACCCCCTGATCCTCTTGAGGCAAAAACGAGGTGGGTGTTTTATAGAATAAATATCCAATAAAACTGATTGTTATTATTAAAAATAAGCAGGTTGTTAACAGATGACTGCTCAAAAAAACAACTCCAGATATATATTTTGATCTCGCTTTATCTAGAGTCTCATTAAACCATTTGAAATATTTCGGAGATTTCAGCTTGTTTTGGTTGTTTTTTAAGAAAAAAGCACAAAGAGCTGGGCTTAGGGTGAGCGCATTAATTGCGGAGAAAACAATGGCCGTTGCAATCGTTACCGCAAATTGTTGATAAATTTTTCCAGTAATTCCTGCCATTAGGCCAACAGGAACAAAAATAGACAACAACACGAGAGTGGTCGCAATAATAGCACCGCCAATTTGATCCATAGCGGTATCCGCTGCTTGAGTGGAATCCATTTTTTTGTATTGCATAAGATATTGGACACGTTCAACAACAATAATAGCGTCATCAACAACAAGACCAATTGCTAAAATCATCGCAAATAAGGTTAAAATATTAATGTCAAATCCTAAAATATAGATAATAATAAATGTGGCAATCAAAGAAACTGGGATAGTAATTGATGGAATAAGAGTGGCTTTAATATCTTGTAAGAATAAAAAGACAACTCCAATGACAAGGAAAAAAGTCAAAATTAATGTTTGAATAATACTGGTAATAGATGCTCGAACGAAAAGAGTTGAATCATAAGCTATTTCAAATTCCATATCTGGAGGAAAAGCTTGCTTTAGGATTTCCATTTCTTTTTTTACATTTTTCATAATAGTAAGAGCATTAGAGCCAGGTGTTTGACTGAGCCCTAAAATAACACTCGGGCTATTATTAAAGGCCGCTTTAATAGAATAAGAATCTGCTCCCATTTCTATGCGCGCAACATCTTTTAACCGAACAATACCACCCGTATTAGAGGTTGTTATAATAATTTGTTCAAAGTCTTCAACTGTTTTTAATAGCCCTTTCGCAGATAAAGAGAGAACTAATTGTGTATTTTGAGGACTTGGAGCTGCCCCGATTTGTCCAACAGCAGCTTGAATATTTTGTGTTTCTATTGCATTAAGAATATCATTGCTTGTTAGCCCTAAAGAGGCTAACTTCACAGGATTAAGCCATATGCGAATACTATTTTGCGGTCCATAGACAGAAACTGTACTGATACCAGGGACACGCTCTAAAGGGTTTTGTAAAGTTGTATAAGCATAATTAGATAAATATAAATCAGTATAAGAATTATTAGGTGAGCGTAAAACCAACATGGCAAGGATATTTGCAAACTGTGTTTTAACAGATAATCCTTCTTGGGTGACAATTGAAGGTAATTCACTCATAACTTGTTGCAATCGATTTTCTACTTTGACCTGAGCCATATCTGGGTCTGTTCCGATATTGAAGGTAATTGTTAGTGTATATTGGCCACTATCTGTTGAGGTTGATTCCATATACAACATTCCTTCTACCCCATTTAGCTCATTTTCTATGGGAATAGCTACGGTATCACTTAGAACTTGAGCACTGGCTCCAGGATAATTCGCAGATACAATAATTTGTGGTGGCGTTATTTGAGGATACTGCGCAATAGGTAAAATAATTAAAGAAATTAGCCCTAACAAAACCATAACAATAGAAATTACGATGGCAAAACGGGGACGGTGAATAAAGAAACGAGAAAATATCATTCTTATTCCTTTATGTTTGTTTGAATAGGTATGTGAGGATTAAAGGAAATATTGGTGTCAGCAATAATTTGTTCTCCTTTTTTTAAACCTTCTTCGATGAAAAAATGATTATCAATCATCGAGCCTATTTTTACCGGTGTTTTAACCATATATCCATTTTTAACTGTATATACAAAATTTCCAGAAGGATTTAAGTGTACATAGGCTTGTGGGATAAGAATGGCATGATTGATTGTTTTTTGTAGAATAACTGTTACATAAGCTCCGGATATTAATTTTCGATGCGGATTATCAAAATCTGCATAAACACTTATAGAACTTGTTTGAGGTGTGATTTCATTATTCAAAAATTGAACTTTGCCATCTCCTTCAAACAAAGAACCATCCGCCAACTGAAGTGTTAAAGTCCAATCATGAAAAGGGGATTGGTTAGATGAAGATATCTCGTTAAGGTAATCTTTATCTGAAATAGAAAAAACAACACGAATAGGCGTATATTGAATAATGTTTAATAAAGCACTACTCGCAGGAGATACATAATCCCCTTTACTTACACTAACATCTCCGATAATGCCAGAAAAAGGAGCATTGATAACTGTATAACCGAGATTTATTTTTGCAAGATTTTGTGCAGCTAAAGCAGATGTCAATTCAGCTTGAGCAGAAAGTAATGATGTCTTAGCATTGTCTAAATCCGTTTGAGAAACAGCTTTACTTCCTGCATGAAGCATACGATCGTAATAAGTTTGAGCATTCATATATGTTGCCCGTGCTTGTTCTGTTTTGGCTTGAGCAGATTCTAAATCAGCAATGTATTCGTTTTGTTGAAGGATAAACAATGGTTGGTTTTCTTTAACATCTTCGCCTCCGTTTACAAAGATCTTTTCTATATAGCCGGATATCATAGGGTGTATTGAAACAGAATGTATTGGCGTGACATAACCAATATAGGTTTGTTTTAATGTAACCGGTTGCTCTTTAGCCTCAATAACGTGAACACGAATGCTTGCTGACGAAGATGTACGAGATGTTATATCTTCTTTTGGGCTTTTTGTTTTATATATATAAATGCCTGTTACAACTATGATTGCAATTAATAATAGAATAATGATGTCTTTTATATCCTTCAACATAGAGCCTCCTGTTGGGGAAATAAGTCTTTTTTTTTCTTTTTCAAGAGTTTTTTTCTTTTATTATAATATGTTATGCGAAGTTGAATATACGTGTATGGAAACATCTTGATTAAGAGGAGAATCTTCACTATTTTAAAAAAAGGAGAAAAAAATGTTTCAAAAATTTATTTTATTATTAATTCCCCCTCTTGTTTTTTTAGGTCTACTCGCATTACTTGTTATTGTCTGGTACATCGCACTCCCATTACTTGTTATATTGTTCGTCATTTCTTGGTTCCGAGCGCGTCAAATTCGTAAAGTATGGGAACAATTTTATAATTCTGCAATGTCTCAAACAGCTCGTTCACGTCGTGTTCGCAAAAATGATGATATCATTGATGCTGATTACGAGGAAATAAAGGAATAGACAGAAGTTTTTTTTCGTTTTATAGTTAAAATATGAAAAAAAATAAACCAAAAATGGCTTTTTGCTATGACTTTGACGGCACCTTGTCTCCGGGCAATATGCAGGAGTATGATTTTATTCAAAAGCTTAATATGCCTGTACGTGAGTTTTGGCAAAAGGCTTATCAGTTATCTCAAGAGCATGATTGCGATGAAGTCTTATCTTATATGCGATTAATGCTTCAAGAGGCTGAAGAACGAAATATTCCTTTTACACGTCAAGACTTTAGAGCTTCTGGAGCAAAAATAACTTTTTATGAAGGAATTGATACTTGGTTTGATCGAGTAAATGCGTATGCCGCTGAAAAAGGCATAGAGGCAGAGCATTACATCATCTCTTCTGGTTTGCGTGAGATTATTAAAGGAACTTCAATAGCACATGCTTTTAAGTGGATATATGCCTCTTCTTTTATGTATGATGAGAGCGGTAAGGCTTTGTGGCCAGCGATGGTTGTCAATTATACGACAAAAACACAATATCTTTTTCGGATTAACAAAGGATGTTTAAAAATTAATGATCCTCAAATTAATGCTTTCACTCCAGATGAAGACAGAATTATTCCTTTTTCTCGTATGGTATATGTTGGCGATGGAGAAACCGATATTCCTTGTATGAAGCTCGTGAAGTCTGAAGGAGGACATTCTATTGCTGTTTATGAACCAGAAAAAGAACGACTTAATGGAACCGCTCGTAAGTTATTAAAAGATGGACGAGTAGATTTTATTGCTCCTGCTGTTTTTACACCTCACTCTATGATGGAAGAACTCATTAAAACAACGATTGATAAAGTAGCTATTGATTTAAAAATGAATAGACTGCGTCAAGTATCCCCTTGCATAATTGATTAAGATTCCCTATCTTCTCTTTATAGGAGGGAAGAATGACAACATGTTTGTTTTTTGATATTGATGAGGAAGCAAAAGCTTATTTATCCAACCATATTATTTCAGGATATGATTTCGTTTTTTTAGAACAAGAATTTAATGATCCGAAAACAATAACTTTAGAAAAGTATAAAAATGCGGAGATTATTTCCGTTTTCCCGCATTCAGAGGGAATAAAAAATGCATATTTAGATTTTTTCCCTGATTTAAAATTAATAGCAACACGCTCTACGGGGTATAACCATATTGATTTAGACTATGCAAAAGCTCGAGGAATATCCGTTGTTAATGTTCCTAACTATGGAGAAGTAACGGTGGCGGAGTTTACGATGGGGACGATGCTAGGCTTATCTCGTAAAATTTATAAAGCTAAATCTCAAATGAAAGCCAATAATGTCCATTTGGATGACTATATTGGGTTTGATTTACAAGGAAGAACGCTCGGCGTTATAGGGACGGGGGCGATTGGAAGACATGTTATTAAACTTGCTAACGCCTTTGGAATGAA
>CASECI010000044.1 GCA_949286465.1 uncultured Alphaproteobacteria bacterium
GTTTTTGTCTTTCTGACACGGATTGCCAAGCAAAAACTACGAATTTGTATGTTTTCACTTTTTTAACTTCTAAGTATTTTCCCCTCAAACCCTTTATTCAAGCCGTTCAAGAGGAAAAACATAATCCATAACAACTATTCGCAAAATGATTATTTATGGAATAGTTGTCTTTATACTCTCTTAATATCCTAACTTCGTTCCAGTCGGCAGTTGGCTATTTATAAATGCTAATCTTCCATCTTTTCTTTTATTTCTTGCCAAATAGCTCCATTTTCCCACCAAATTTCCACGCAGCCATCTTCTAAAACAAGTTGGATACAATTCATAATCCTTTTTACTTCATAGCCTTGTTCTTGATACTCTTTTTCTATACGTTTCATTTCTTCCAAAACCGTAATAGGATCTTCCCAAACTCTAATTAATTTTTTCATGAATACCAATCTCCTTCTATAATTTAGCTTATTTTATCCAAACGTTTTTGAGTTTTTGCTCTGCACATAAGAGCATCCCAACTATTTTTTTGTTTTATTCTAAATACAACGGCTACTACTTTTCTTCCTTTTGTTTCTGGCTCCCACTCTACTTGTATATCTGTTAATTCGTTAATTTCCTTAATTGCTACTTCTAATACTTTTTGTCTAAACAAAGAAAAATTGTTATAAGATTTTACATCTTGAACCATTAATCTTTCCTTTAATTCATCGATTTCAAATCTTTTTCGGCCAATTCCCTGATATGATTTTAATATTTCAAATACACGCAAAGAAAAAGCGGACTTCATTCCCAGAATGTTATATAGCTCATACTGGGTAAAACGCATTTGAAGATTAAAAAGAAACGGTGCTATATCTTTGTCTATTTCAACGGTAGCTTTTCCACTTCTTTTATTAGTTCTAACTTTAGATAGCCAGCCGACTAAAACCTCTTCATTCCCAATCTCTAACCACATAGAACGATCACGGAGATTTTTCAAAGTTTTTTTTATGTACTCATAATTTGCTCCACTGTTATAATCAATGCCACACGTTTTTGCATACTCTCGTATATCAAATATATACTCCAACTGATAATCCTCTTCTAATGGCTTTATCAAGCTGCAAATATAAGCTATTGTTTTTTGCTCGATCAACGATAGTTCAAAACGACTTTTTTGAATCAATTCATTGGCTTTTATTACACTATAAGATCGTCTTTGCTCTTTGTTTTCTGACACATTTATACCTTCTTTCGTTTATTTTATTCTAATATAACACGTTATTGAAACTTTTTCAATATTTAAGTTTCAATATTATTTTCTTTTTTATTTTCCGCAATAAAAGTTTCAATAAACCGCAATAAAAGTTTCAATAAACCGCAATAAAAGTTTCAATAACATACTTGTACACCGCTTATATTATAGGTTTATTTGTCGCTAAAAGATCTAAAAGATCTAAAAGATCTACTATATTATATATATCTATATAGAAAATCGATTTTGAAATACACCTAATAAACTACTGTGACTTTCCGCAATAAAAGTTTCAGTAGATTACATTAAATAAAAAAGACACTCATAAAGAGTGCCTATTTATTATCTAAAATTTTGATTATTTCTTCATCAGTGAAACCGTTATCTTCGAGGTAGTTAGAACGTTCTTTCAACAAATCTATAGTTAACTGGTTTGCATTATCCATTCGTTCTTCGACGGTTTCCATATATTTTTCGTCTTGATTATCGATGTACCATATAAGATTTTGAGCAATATCTTGTCTGTTCATTACATAAAAAGTTAAAGAATTAGAATATAAATCGTATGATTCGGATGCTATCTCATTTGCTGCATCTAAACAAGTATCTAAATCTTCATTTGCTTGTTTGGCTGCATCGTACAATGTAGATATGTTTGCATTCTCCGGATCATCAGAAAATTTTTGTAATTCGGTAAATAGATCAGACATACTTGCATCAACTTCTTGTGCTATGTTCCAAATTTTTTTATCCATTGCTTTAGCATTTTTCTTTAGTTCTTTTTCTCGTTTTTCTAATTCAGCTTTTTTATCAGTTGTAGAATTTTCTGTTGTACTGGAAACTTCTGAAATAGTTTGTTGAGTTGTTGATTCAGTTGAGCTGGAATCAGGATTAATTAATGAATTTATAATACCAATTCCAACAAAAATCACAATAAGAGTTAAACAACCAATACAACCAGTTCCTTTCTTAGTTTCTTGCTTTTCTCTAGTTTTCATGCGAATCCTCCTTGTTTTTGTAAAAGATATTAAACAAAATTATACAAAATTTACCTTCATATGTCTAGTTTACTCACAAATACTAATGAAAAAGGAGTAAACAAATGAATATCGAGGTAAGGTACAAAATAAGAACAATACGAATGAAAAGAGGAATTACACTTCGACAACTAGAGAGGATTAGTAGTGTGAGTAAATCGGAACTGTCTAATATAGAGCGTAACAATGCAGATCCTACACTTAAAACGCTCTTGATGATTGCATTTGCTTTACAAGTAAATCTGAACGATCTTTTTGAAATCCTAGTAAAATAGTCGGGGTTGTCCAATATGTTGGACACACAAATGGTAAATTTTAGTATATAATATATTTCGTTGGGGAGATTAAATAGAAAGGGGGAAAATACATAATTATACTTGAAATTTTAGAACAAACGTTCTATAATGGGTTACAAGGAATTTCGAACATACGTGCGTACAAAGAATGTTAGAAATTAAGAGGGAGAAGGAGTGGAATTACATATGCGTTATAAAGAAAGAATAATATTTATGGTAGAACAGATCGAATCTGAAGAGTTTTTAAAAAAGATTTATACCTGCGTATTCTTTTTCTATAAACGAATTAAGGGAGAGCATTAGCTCTCCCTTAATTATTTCAAAAATTTTTCTGCAAATTTCCAAAACAATTCTTTATCCGCTTCGGATAATTTCCAGTATTGTATAATCGCCTCTTTGGCTTTTTCATCATCGACACCTATTTCAGTTACGGCCTTAGTATAAATATCCTCTTCTAAATCAGCGAATTGTTCACCTATTCCATGTAAAAGCCATTCTTCGTTTAATCCATAGACTTTACATATTAATTTATAAAGAGGTTCTTTTTGTTCGGGTTTTGCTAATCTGTTTAATTCTATATTAGCAATAACATCTCTACTAACGCCTAACCTTTCTCCAAAGGCATCTCTAGAAAGTTTGAGCGATTTTCTAAATTCTCTAATTCTCTCGTGAATTTCCATTATAATATCACTCCTTTCGAATATTATCTTAACATATCTTAATATGTTAGTCAACATAAAATTAAGAAAATAACAGACGAAAAAGTTGTAAAAATATGTTGACAACATTAAAAAACGGTGGTATATTATGTTTACAACATGAAAATGTTCGAAAGGAGCTGATTAAATATGTTGAATAACACAGAATTAGTGAAAAATGAAAAGATTAACAAAATGCTTGATGACGGAAAAAACTTTAATGAGTTTTTCAATTCTTTAAGCGACACAAGTAAGGCAATGGCAATTTCTTATATGTCAGCTTTGGCGGATAAAGAAAAGTCAGTTTTGGGATAAAAGAAAAGGAGAAAAAGAATATGGAAAAATTGCAGATTTTTAAAAATGAAGAGTTCGGGGAAATCCGTACAGTGCTTATTGATGGAGATGCTTGGTTCGCAGGAAAGGATATTGCAGAGGCACTCAAATATAACGAACCACATAAAGCGATTGTTAGACATACAGAAATTGATGATAGGATGAAACATCCCATCACCGATTCATTAGGAAGAAATCAAGAAATATGGTTCGTTAATGAGTCGGGTGTATATGATTTAATCTTTGGAAGTAAATTGCCATCGGCTAAGAAATTTAAGCGTTGGGTAACAAGTGAAGTCCTTCCGGCAATTAGAAAAACTGGAAGTTACCAGTTGCCAATGAATCCGATGGAACAGATTAAGATGATCGCAGGCGGAGTCATCCAGATGGATGAACGTCTGACAAAATTAGAAAACACTATGACAATCGATTATGCACAACAACAGAGCATTACAAAAGCGGTTAATAAAGCCGTTACTAAAGTGCTAGGTGGCAAGCAGAGCAACGCTTATCACGAGGTTGGTAAAAAGGTCTTTGCGGAGTGCAATAGAGATATTAAAGATTTCTTTTGTGTAAATGCGAGAAACAATATCCCAAAAGCTAAGTTCCAGAACGCTATGGAATACATAGAAAAATGGACACCTAGTACAAATACAAAGTTGCTTATTAACGAATGTAATGCACAAATGTGCTTGCAATAGAAAAAAAGAGAAAAAAGGAGAAAAACATGATGAAAAAATTTATTGAATTAGTGAAAAGAGAAGAAGGAATTGATCTAACAAAGAGAAGTCTAATTATTGAGGTTGACGACGAGGAGGAAGCAGAGAAATTGTTGGCAGCTTGTAAAGAGGCTGGATTCCATTGGTATGATGAAAGCGATATTAACTCTCATGAAGATGCAAACGATGAAGATATATTCTTTTTTGAAGATCCTATCCCTGTGATCATAAATCCAAATGCTTTAAATCTCTGGGCAGATAGCCGTAGAGATATGGATTCTGATGAACGTTGTGAATATTGTGAATTTAGTTTAAGAGAGTTTTTGTGCTATTTAGAGAAAAGTAAAGAAAGTGTTACATTGCCTTTAGCATTACTTAATACGTCAATTTTAACAACAGCGGGAGAGTATAAGTTAAGCGATATCAGCTTAGAAGATGCCAAAAAGCTCGTAGCGGATGCAGGAAAGTTAGACAGTGCAATCGGGCATCAGTCAACTGCGGAGATCATGACTACTCTCTTAGAAACAGAAGTAGCCGTTAATCGTCAAATGTTTGCGCAAGAAGTCGGACAACAAGCCCTTGTATTTAAGTTAAATGGACGCCCAGAAGAGGGAAAAATTCTCACAAAAGAAGAGATCGAACAGATTGGATACAAATTCCAACTGTTAGAAAGAACTAATTAAAAGAAAAGGAGTAACTAATGGATAAAAACAAAATTGAAAAAGAATTAATTAAAATGGGGGCAAAGCCAACGATGCTTGGCTTTAGATATCTAGCAGAGTCTTTGATTCTGCTAGATCATGAAAAACTATCACAGGACATAGATATAAAAATTATGTATATCTATGCAAAAATTGCGAAAAAGTTTGGCGTAAGTATGACTAGCGTGCAAACTGCATTAATTAGATTTTTTGCTAATTTTAGAAAGAATCCCGATGCAGTAAAAGTAATCGGCAGTAATAAAACCAGTAAAGAATCTATGTTTATTCTCTACTATAAAATGAAGGAGGAAGGAGAAAGTAAAAAATGAAATTAATTGAGATAGTAGAAGGACTCTATATGCTGTTATGGATAGAATTTATCTTGGCGTGTGGATGTATGGTTCTTAGCTGGTTTGTTACGTTCGAAGACTGTTTTTACATCCTATTTACTGGGATAACGGCTATAAACGGGATAGCTACGATGAACCTGCAAAATAAATTAAAAAAAGAAGAGGAAGAACAATGCAATACGGAAAAATAAAATTCTCCCATAAGAGTGGGGTTAGAAAGGTACAAAAAAAGTGCTGTCCAGTCGCTAAACCAAGACAGCACAAGCAAAATAAAACTTATAGAGATCAATTTAGCACAATTTTAACAGAAGTGCAAGAGTGGTTTCAGTTTGGGTTTACAAAAGAGCAGATTTTACACTTGGCGGAAAACATTAGAAAAGCCAGAGAACAAGGAAAATAGGGAGAAAATAGAAATGAAGAAAATTAAAAGAAACCCAAATAGATGGATTTTTACAAAAGAGAAATTACCAAAAGAATCTAAATGGTATTTAGTACAGAACGAGAGAGGTTATATTACAACGGATTATTTTAGCAGTCATGATAAAACATTTCTTTTGGAAGATATTGTTGCATGGATAGAAGTTCCTACACCATTGTTGAAAGGAGCGATCAAGTATTGAACTGGGAAGATGGATATACATACGATGACTACGAGGCAGAACAGGAACGATTACATAGATTATACAAGCGTAGAGAAAGAGAAATGGAAAAAGCTGATTGGGAGGAAGAAGATGACTGATAATCAAAGATATATAGAAAATGTATTACTTAATACCAAGCGACCTAATATAGAAAAATTACTTAATTATATGTCTGAAAATGGATTTTATGAAATGCCAGCGAGTGGAAGTGGAAATAAACATCTTGCAGAAAAAGGTGGATTAGCTAAGCACAGCATTTTAGTTACGGATACGATGTTTAAACTAAAGGATAACTTAAATGTAAATATAAAAGAAGATAGCATCTATATCTGCGGATTACTTCATGATCTTGGAAAAATCGGACAATTTGGAAAGGCTGGATATGTAGAGAATATTCTTGCAAGTGGTAAGCAAAGTGAAAGTAAACCCTATAAATGCAACAAGGAACTGTTAAAAGTACCACATGAGATAAGAAGTGTTATGGAGGTATATCGATATATTGAATTAACAGAAGAAGAAGCTCATGCGATTTTATATCATAACGGTTTATATGGTGATTTGAAGTATCAAATTAGCGGAAATGAAACGTCCTTATATCTTTTATTACATTTTGCAGATATGTGGTCTTCTCGAATTTTGGAAAAGGAGGAATAAAAATGGATTTGAACTTTAGAAAGTTACAAGCGAGCGAAATTGAGTGTCGTGTAGCAAAAGTAACAGAAAAAGGTTGCAGTCTACTCTTGTATAAAGATGCAAGAGTAGATCAAAAACTTCTTGATGAACACGTCGGGGTCATGAATTGGCAACGAAAGCATGAGATTATAGGAGGAAATCTTTATTGCTCTGTTGGAATTTATGATCCGGAGAAGAAAGAGTGGATTTGGAAGCAAGATGTTGGAACAGAAAGCAATGCGGAAAAAGAAAAAGGACAAGCCTCTGATAGTTTCAAGCGTGCGTGCTTTAATTGGGGGATAGGAAGGGAGTTATATACAGCACCGTTTATTTGGGTATCCGATGTAAAAAAAGTGTCTAAAAATGGAAAATACGCAGTTAGTCCTAGCGAAAAATTTACAGTTAAATCAATCACATATAACGAAAATATGATTGATGAACTGATAATCGTAAATAGTGCAGGAAGACAGGTTTATCCAACTATAAGAAGTGATAAAAATGAAGAGAAGGCAGAAAAAAAGAGTTTGGAAGAGCAATTAGAAGAGAAAACTCTTCCGGAAATTCTAAAAATACTAGAAGAAGAAATTAGAAGAACAGGAAAGAGCGTAAAATCATTTTTGAACTATTGTGGTGTTGAAAGTATGGATCAGTTAAACAAAAGTCAAGCAGGTGGAATTGTATTGAAATACAATTCGTTTCCAGATAAAGAGCGATGACAGAACTGGTAAAAATCGAAGGGTTTAGAATAGGTCAAGAAGGCACAGGAATGGTGGTATTAGTGCCGAAACGTGACTTGACTGACTTATTCATGGACAAGCATATAAAAACGGCAGAAATCCGATTTTACGACGGCAGAACCATAACAGCAGAGCAAAGGAAAAAAGCCTATGCCACTATGGCGGATATAGCCAAGTGGACAGGGGAAATGCCAGAGATCATGAAGGAATGGCTGAAATATCTACATATAGCACGAACTGGAAGTGAATATTTTAGCCTTTCTAATTGTTCTGTTGATACCGCAAGAGAGTTTATAAACACGATTTTAGATTATGCCTTAGAAATGGGTATAGAACTAACCGATTTTGCGGTAAATCGGACAGACGATACAAACAGGTATTTATATAGTTGCATTAAAAATAAGCGGTGTGCAGTGTGTGGCAGAGATGGAGAAGTTCATCATGTCGACACGATTGGCATGGGAAATGACAGAAGGAAAGTTGATGACAGCAAGTATAGGAAAATCTGTCTTTGTCGCAGGCACCACACAGAAATACACACAATTGGTACAGTATCCTTCCAGGAGAAGTACCATGTTTATGGAATAGAGGGAAAATATGATAAGAACATTCGTAATTAAAGCAGAACCGCAAGGGAAGGCAAGGCCACGTTTTGCAAGAACAAGAAACGGTGTAATAACCTTTACCCCACAGAAAACAAAGGATTTTGAAGAGGTTGTAAGAGCAGCTTATCTTGAAAAATATTCGAAACTCGGACTTGATCCAATCGATAAAGCGGTTCAAGTGAGTATAAGAGCAAAGTTTACAATTCCAAAGAGTTGGAACAAAAAGAAACGGGAACAGGCATTAAAAGGGTACTTATATCCAACTAAGAAGCCTGATGTAGATAATATTGCAAAAGCTATATGCGATGCTTTAAACGGATTAGCCTACAAAGATGACTGCCAAGTAGTTGAATTAATTTTAAAAAAAGGCTATGCAGAAGAAGGATATATATCCGTCTATATACAAGAGGTAGAGTGATGGCGAAACGATACTACTGGTTAAAACTCCCAAGCGATTTTTTTAAGCAGAAAACAATAAAAAAACTAAGAAGAATTGCAGGCGGAGATACCTACACAATTATTTATTTAGAAATGTTGTTGCTTGCGATGCAACAAGATAACAAGTTGTACTTCGAAGGGGTTGAAGATGACTTCGCCGAGGAATTAGCACTGGAGCTTGATGAAGACGTTGAAAATGTAAAAGTAGTATTAATTTTCTTACAAAAACACGGATTGATAGAAGTCATAGAGGAAGATGAATATTTATTAACACAATGCGGAACAATGGTTGGTTCTGAAGGTGCTAGTGCAGCAAGAATGAGGAAGTTAAGAGAGAATAAAACGTCACTTTGTGACACTGGTGTGACAGACGCGTTACAAAGTGGTGACGGAGAGATAGAGAAAGAGAAAGAGAAAGATATAGAGATAGATAAGAGAGAGAGGATCAACTATCAAGAGATAATCGATTTGTATAACAACACTTGCGTGTCGTTCCCTCGTGTCGTATCCATATCAGAAAATAGAAAAAAAGCTATTAGAGCAAGACTAAAGACTTATTGTGTAGAGGATTTAAAAAAAGTCTTTGAAATTGCGGAACAAAGCGATTTTTTAAAAGGCAAGAACGACCGGAACTGGACAGCTACATTTGACTGGATGTTAAAAGACAGTAATCTAGCGAAAATACTGGAAGGAAATTATAACAATCGAGCAGGAAAGCAACAGCAGAAACCTAATAAAAATAAGTTCCACAACTTCGAACAGCGTACTTATGACTATGGTGCACTGGAACAGGCTTGTTTTAATAAAGTGAATGGCATCCCAACGGATGCAGGAATAGGAGGAGTAAGATGACTAGAGAAGAAAAGATAGATCAAATTGTACATAAATGCAGAAGAACAAGCGATTGTAGAGAATGTAAGTTGTATGGATACTATTCTGTTTGTCCAGTAGACCTATATCTTAAAGATGGTACACCAATGGCAGATTGGAGTGTTAATAGGGCATATGAAATCCTGTTGGAAAACGAAGAAACGAGAAAAGAATTTACACAAGCAGATTTAGAAACAGGGATGGTTGTGCAGTTGAGAAATGGAAAATCCCTTTTAGTAATTAAAAGAGAAAGTGAATTAAGAATGTTTGATGAAGTTCAATTTTTGGACGGAAGCAATTTGACTGACAACTTAAAGTCTCGATTGCTTTTAGCAGAAACAAGACATCCGTTAGATATTATGAAAGTATTTGCACCAGCAGACTTAAAAAATGTTTCTAATGTTATTGAACTTATTGAGAGAAAAGGCGAGTTGATTTGGAAGCGTATAGAAAAAATGACCTATGAAGAGGTTAAAGAGATTGTAGGTTATGATTTTGAAATTGTGGCACCACCTGTCGGACAAGACAGTTAGTTATATATCACACCTATTAAAAGCCGTGGTGTAACCCTCTGTGGCTTGAAAACAGGTCATAGAGGGTTGTTCTTATAAAAGTCGATAAAAATATCGTTTAAATAGATAAAAACGCAAATAAAGGCGAAATACGAGGAGGAAACATGAATAAAAAAGTAATGTTTAGTAGTAAAAGCGACAACTGGGCAACGCCACAGGATTTTTACGATGAATTAAACAAAAGATTTAATTTTGAGTTAGATCCTTGTGCGGATGCAGAAAACCATAAGTGTCCAATTTACTACACAAAAGAACAAGATGGATTACAACAAGACTGGAGCAAGTACAGGACGTATGTAAATCCACCGTATGGGCGTGAGATTGGGAAATGGGTAGAAAAAGCCTACGAAACAAATAAAGAGAATGGAAATTTAATTGTTATGCTTTTGCCAGCTAGGACAGATACACGATGGTTTCACAACTTTATTTATAAAAAAGCGGAAATCGAGTTTATAAAAGGACGGTTGAAGTTCGGGAACAGCAAGGACTCAGCACCGTTTCCGAGCATGATCGTCATTTTTGAGGAGGGAAAAGGAGATGCGCAGAGCGAAGAAACCGACAATAACACAAGATAGAAATTATTACAAAATGGAAAAGGCAGGATTTAAGGCATCGGAACCTAAAATGGTCCAGTACGCGAGAGAATATGCGAAGAAAGTGGAGGAAAAGCAAGGTGAACAAAAGACAAGCAAAGAAAATAAAGGCAAGAGATAAAGAATTCCAAGAATGTTCATGCATTAGCTATAGGGAATTACGAGAATTAAACAAAGCTTTTGAAGAATTTAGATTAAACCAAACGAGGTATCAAAGGAATATTAGTATTTGGAGGTGACTTGTTTGAATTATAGACAATGGAAGAAAGCATATAAAAAAGAACATGGATATAATCCGTCAATTGCAGAAGACAAACGAAAGCAAAGAAAGAGACAAGCAGACCAGTTAATAAGAGTTGTTAAAAGTATGAATGAGTTAGTAAATGCTATTAGGCTATGTTCCGAGAGGGGATTTGAAATCATAGGTGAAGTATTTAAAAGGATAGGTGAAGCCATGCAGAAAGATTCTAAGAAAGATAAATCAGTAGAATTAGAGGAATATTATAATTTAGGTGAGAACTTGGAGAAAGAATATGAAAAAAATAACGAAGAAACAGATTGAGAAATTTGCGTTTGAAATTAGAGGATTTTTGCTAGAACATGAGCTCTGGCAAGATGTATGTATTTATTACAATCATAAGAGAATGAGCTGTAGA
>CASECI010000045.1 GCA_949286465.1 uncultured Alphaproteobacteria bacterium
TGGAACACCCGCCGGTGCTGACCAAAACACTTGCAAATGTCCAACTGGATCAAATTTGAACACTGCAACAAATACATGCATAACCTGTACTGCGCCAAAAACTCAGTGGAATGCAGCAACGAATCAATGTGTATGTCCTCCTGGATCTCCAACAGGACACGATGCTAATACTTGCCAATGTCCCGTAGGACAAATTAATATGAATGGTACTTGCGGAACATGCCCCGCCCCAAGGACTTATTGGAATGGCTCTGCCTGCGTATGTCCTTCTGGGACACCAGTAGGGGCTGACCAAAACACTTGTCAGTGTCCCGCTGGTCAAGTTAATATGAATGGTACATGTGGTACGTGCCCTGCTCCGACAACTGTTTGGAACGGCTCTGCTTGCGTATGCCCTTCTGGAACTTACTTAACAACAATGTCTGATGGAACAAGAGCATGCCTACCTTATTGTCAAGAAACAAACACTGGGTTATTCCTTCTGGTCGATAGAAGTGGATCAACAACAGGCTCTCGTCTTGAGCGTATCAATCAATCTTTAAATTCTCTCAAATTCCCATTACAAGGTAATATGGCTTTATACCATCACTCTACGGGAGGGTGTAATGATAAATATGCAACAAGTTTTTTACCATATGGCCCGCACACCCAATCAGAATTAAATTTATGGTTCAATTCCGGTGAAGAAATTCAGCCAAACTGTGAATCCTTAGGGACTTATTTTCATTGGGCCTTACAAGATATCAACAATAGATTTTGTCAAAATGGAGAAAAGATCATTATTGCTTGGTGGACTGATGCAGAGTTAAAGAACGGAACAGAAATGCAAAAGGCCCTATCAGAAATGAAAACAAAGTGCGATGTTCGTTTATTCTTTATTTCAACCTCAGATAAAGATAGAAGCTATATTACTAACGCTTTAGACCCCTCTCAATATCAATTTTTCACTTTTGAAGATACAACAAATATACAAGCTGCTATTAATAGTGCTATTCAAGACCAACAATGTATTAGAAGAGAGACAAGCTTCAATCCTTATAGCGATGAAAGTTATTTCTGTAATAGACTATCTGCTCTTACACCAAGTAATCTTAGAAACATGACCGAAGCGCAATGTAATGTTTGCCAAAATGGAACAACATTCCGTGAAGGAGCCTCAACAGATCCAACAAAACCTTGCTGGAGTTGCAATTATGAAAGCACTAAAAATACGACACAAGCTCAGTGTTTTAAATGCTCCAATCGCTTCTGGCGCTCTACTGATGGTAATTGCTATAATTGCGCCAATACAGCAGATATTGCCAATACAACCCAAGCAGAATGTTTGCGTTGCCCCTATAGATTCTGGAGAAGTAATGCTTTAACAACTTCTACAACAAACTGTTTCTACTGTGGTCGTTCAGATAGTGTAGGAAACATTACGCAAAATGACTGCTATACATGTCCTGATCGTTTCTGGCGTTCTAGTAATACAACATGTTATAGCTGTAACTCTGGAGATGTAAGTGGAACAACAAAAGAAGAATGTCTCCGTTGTACTAACAGATTCTGGCGAGGAACTCTTACGACATCTACAACGAATTGTTTTAACTGTGATCGCAGTGAATCTGTAACAAATACAACGCGTGAAGAATGTCATCAATGTCCTAATCGTTTCTGGGGCGGCGCTGATTTAAATAAAAATACCAATAGGTGTTATATTTGTACAGCCGGGTCTGTAAGTAATGTTCGCCAAGAAGACTGCTTGCGTTGTCCAAACAGAGTCTGGACTTACAAATCAACAGACGCATCAGGAATTCAACTAGGAACTTGTACAAAAGGATAAAGAAAAGGAGCGTTTGATGCTCCTTTTCTTTATTAGTCTATTTTATAAATACTATAACTTTTTATTAGGCCTTTTATAAAATAAAGCCCTCTAACTCTAACAAGAGGGCTTTTACTTATTTCTTTAAATCTGGATGATGTTTATAAAGAGGTATAGGTTCATAGTGTGTATGTAACAAATGATGCGACTTATTACTAAGTGGTTCACCTAAAAACTCTTTATATAATTTTTGGATGTCAGGATTTTGATGAGAGCATCTAAATTCTGAATGTTTGTCATCATTCATTAAGCCTTTCATCCGAGCCATGCGAACTTCATTTGTAACACCTCTCGGTTGTCCCCCTCCTCCGATACAACCACCATTGCATGCCATTACCTCTATAAAGTGGTAAGGAGGTTCTTCACCCTTCTCTAAAGCTTCTCTAACTCTGTTCATGACTGTGCCCACATTTCCTGTTCCATGAGCCACCGCAATTCGAATTTCTTTACCATTCAAATTCATTGTCATTTCCTTAATCCCTTTCTCAATTCCTAATATAGGTTTGATTTCGAGATCTTTTTCATCCATCTCTTTCCCTGTCACAAGATAATGAACTGTTCTCAAAGCAGCTTCCATAACTCCTCCAGAGAAACCAAAAACTGTACCAGCTCCTGTATATTCTCCTAATGGATTGTCTGCCTTTTCTTCAGGTAAATTTACGAAGTCAATTCCTGCTTGTTTAATCATTCTGGCAATTTCTCGAGTAGTTAAAGAGACATCAACATCTTGATATCCACTTGAGAACATCTCTTTTGATCGAATAACTTCGAACTTTTTTGCTGTACACGGCATAATAGAAACAACCCGCATCTTCGCAGCATCAATACCTATCTTGTCTGCATAATAGGTCTTTGCTAAAGCACCAACGATTGCATGGGGAGATTTACACGATGAAAAATGCGGTATCATATCTGGATAGAATTTTTCCATATAATCAACCCAAGCCGGGCAACAACTGGTAATCATCGGTAGAACACCAGTCCCCTTTGTCAGGCGTTCAACAAACTCTGACCCCTCCTCCATAATTGTCACATCAGCACCGAAATTCGTATCAAAAATTGCTTTAAAGCCTAACCTACGTAACGCCGCGTAAATCTTCCCGGTTGTAATTGTACCTGGTTCTAAACCAAAGGCTTCTCCTAATGAAACACGCACTGCTGGTGCAATTTGGACAACTGTATGTAATTCAGGATCTTGTAACATAGACCATACTTCTTCTGAATTATCATATTCACTTAAAGCTCCTGTTGGACAATGTGCTGTACATTGACCGCACTTAATACACGGCGTGTCAGCTAAAGGTAAATCACCTGCCGGAGCTACATGTGTATCAATACTTCTATCCAAAAAGGCTAAAGCCCATACATTTTGAATTGTTTGACAGACCTCAACACAGCGACCACATAAAATACATTTTCTAGGATCTAGGACGATACACTTTGTACTATCATCTGCCGGCATTTTTTCCTTAGATGGAATAATATTTCTAAATGTTCTCTCTCTTAATCCAAAAGTTGATGCTAAAGACTGCAATTCACAGCATTCATTACGTATGCATGTTAAACACTCATTTGGGTGGTGAGATAATTCTAACTTTAAAATAGTTCGACGTGTTTCGATAATTTCTGGGTCTCTGGTAATAATATCCATACCTTCTTCTGCAGGAGTACAACAAGCACGAAGCATTTTCCCATTAACTTTAACAACGCAAATACCACAAGAGGCACGAGGATGTAAGTCTGGGTGATAACACAATGTAGGAATATCAACTTGAATTTTTTTTGCTGCATCTAAAATTGTTGTTCCTTCTGGAACTTCAACATCAACACCATCAATTTTTAATTTAATCATCTGAACCTCTACCGTTTCATACAATTTACATTACATCCTGCACCAGTGACAGGCTTTTGTTCTTCGAGTTTTGTCATTTCACTTTCTAGCTTACTGATTTCACCTTTCAGTTTTTGTTCAGCTTGACGTTTTTCTGTTGCTTGTTTTATCAAAGCTTCATATTCATCATGGAAAAAACGTATCGTTGATAGAACTGGATTAGGTGCTGTTTGACCCAAGCCACATAAAGCTCCTCGCTTCATTGCATTTCCAATCTGTTCTATCAGCTGTAAATCTTCTTCAGTCCCCTTTCCCTCGGCTATTTTTTTAACCAACTGAAGCATTTGATAGCCTCCTATGCGACAAGGAGCACACTTTCCACACGACTCATCAACTGTAAAATTCAAGTAGAATTTTGCTATTTCAACCATACTATCATCGTGATCCATAACTATCATTCCACCTGAGCCCATCATTGAGCCTATTTTCTTGAGTTCTTCATAACATAAAGGCATATCTAAATGAGAGGCAGGAATAACACCGCCTGAAGGACCTCCGGTCTGAACAGCTTTAAATGGTTTTCCTGAACTCGTTCCTCCTCCAACTTCATTCACCATTTCTCCGACAGTTGTTCCCATTGGAACCTCTACAAGACCCGAGTGTTTTACTTTCCCTGTTAAAGCAAAGACCTTGGTTCCTTTTGATGTAGCTGTTCCCATCGATTGAAACCATTCTGGACCATTTAAGATAATAGGAGCTACGTTTGCCAACGTTTCAACGTTATTAATTGCCGTTGGCTTCTGGAAAAGGCCTTTTTGTGTAGGGTAAGGAGGTCTTGGATGAGGCGTTCCTCGCTTCCCTTCCAAAGACTCTAATAGTGCCGTTTCTTCACCACAAACAAAAGCTCCTGCACCATAACGCAAATCTGCCATAAAATTAAAATCTGAACCAAAAATATTTTTTCCTAGTATCCCATATTTCTTGGCTTGTTTTATTGCTAATTCTACTCGTTGCAGAGCTAAAGGATATTCTGCTCGAATATAAAACCAACCAGAAGTTGCTCCTGTTGCATAAGCTCCTATCATCATTCCTTCTAGAACTTGATGAGCTCCTCCACCGAGTATACATGAATCCATATAAGCTCCTGGATCTCCTTCATCTCCATTACAAACAATGAATTTCTCTCCTTCTACAAGTGGCGCTTTCGCAAGCATTTCCCATTTCTTTCCCGTCGGGAAACCTGCTCCTCCTCGCCCTCTTAACCCACTTTGCTTTATAATATCCAAGACTTCTTCTGGCTTCATCTCTAAGCACTTCATTAAAGCTTGATACCCTCCAAGAGCAATATATTCTCCCAAATTTTCTGGATCTGAGTGACCTAAATTCTTTAAAACAACTTTCTTTTGTTTTGTAAAAAAAGGAAGTTTTAATGATAGCTCTTTACTTTGCAAATATTTAGATAATCGTAAAGGTGCTTCTGGCCCTTTATCTAACGTTGGAACAATATGCTCTGATACAATTAATCGAGCAATATCTGGTGTTACTTGTTGATATAAGAAAGGTTCTCTCCCTTTAATTTCAACTCGAGCTAATGGACCTGATGCACAAAGCCCCATACATCCTGTCGCAACCATACGTACTTTATCTTGAAGGCCAAACGTTTCTAACGATTCTTTAAAAGCATCTATCACACTTTCTGCGCCTCCAGAATGGCAACCCGTTGCATTACATGTATATATTGAAGCAACATATTTATGAACATCTTCTTTAAAAGTCTCTCCCATCTTAAGAAGATTTGCCTTTTGTGTACGACCGAGTTGCTTTAACTTTTCTATTTGCTCTTGTGTTAATTCTACCATTCTTTTTTCTCCTTAAGACTCTGAAATCTTCTGACGCCACTCATTAATCATCTTAGGAACATCTGTTGCAACTGTTTTTCCATAAGTTTTGCCATTGATAACAACAACAGGAGCTAATCCACAACATCCTAAACATCTAACAATTTGTAAGTGAAATACACCATCTTCCGTTGTCTCTCCATCCTTTATATTAAGGCAACGTTGAAAATTATCTATAATATCTGTCGCTCCTTTAATATGGCAAGCTGTCCCATCACAAACAGAAATAATGACTTTCCCTGGAGCATTTAATTTAAAATAATTATAAAATGTCAAAACAGCATAAATGCGTGCCATTGGGATGCCTAATTCTCGACTAGTAACTTCCATAGCCTCCCAAGGAACATATCCGAATGTTCCTTGTATTTCATGAAGTGCCATAATCAAAGCACCTCGTTTTGATTTCCATTTTGTTAATAAGTTCGTTGTTTTGTCTTTTATTTCTTTTTCTGTATCACTCATTTTTATCCCTCTCAAAAGTGCAACTTTTATCAGCGTTATCATACCTTTATTAAAAAATCAAAGAAAAAATAAAAGATATTTTTTTATCCTTTAAACAAATTTTTTCATTTATTTTTTTATATTTAACACATTATTAAGTATTGTATGAATAAAATTCCTTTAAAAGGAAAAAAATGAAACAGTTTTTATTATATATGTTGATTTTTATTTTCTATAAAATGCTATACTTAGGTAAGTATGTTGTTCGTGCTTATCAAAGTGCATATCTTTCAATACTCTCCGTTTTGAAAGATTTAATGGACAAGAAAAAATTTCTTGCCTATACTTTCAGTGTAGAACTGAAAATTCTCAACTTAAATTTAAGAAAAGGATAAAAAAAATGAAAAAAACAGAAGCTGGTCGTTCAATGATCGAAATGTTAGGTGTTTTAGCTATTATCGGTGTATTGTCCATCGGTGGTTTAGCTGGTTATACAATGGCGATGAACCGTCATCGTGCCAACACAATTTTAGATTATGCATCTCGTTGTGTTGTTGTTGCTCAAACAACAGGTGATGGCTCTACATTAGGAACTGAAACAAATTGCCAAACAATTCTTGATGGTGAAACACTCCCAGGTGGTGCAACAGCTATGACTTTAGGTGGTGACATAGATCAACCAACTGTTACAGTTGAAGGCATATCTGAAAAAGTTGAGGAAGCTATGGATAATCGTTCTGGCGGAACTGTCAACATCTCTGGCGGTGTAATTACTTTCAACTCTTATGCTTCATAATCATTGAAACATAAAAAAGGCTCCCTAAAAAGGGAGCTTTTTTTATACTTAAAACATAAATGTTGCTCGAATACTTGCAACTGTTGCAGTTTTATTGTCTTTATCTAAACCCGGGTTCAAATAGAACTGAATATCCGGCGTAATTGTCATAAAGTTAGATAAGCCCCAAGCCCAATATCCTTCAAAAACAGTTTCAAAAGAACGCGTACCCGGTCCGTTAACTGTTTTATTCAATTTATTAATTGCTGTTGCAAAACCTATTTGATCTAAGGCATTACGATTAAGTGGATTATTGTAGACTCCACCGATTACATATGACTGTTTAATGGGCTCAACGTGCGTGCTGCCGTTAATGCGTGCAAAGATTCCCCACTTCTCTCCAAAATTTTGAGCTAAATTAATAGACCATCCATTACTATTTTCTGGTTGCAGAGCAACACTCGGTTGATTATAAAGTAAAATAGAATATTGACCGTCTCCTATTCCCTCAATAGTTGGTGTATAAGAAACAGAAACAAAACTTGTAAACCGCTTATCATGCAAGTTATGCGTATCTATCTTAGAACCAGAGATATTTGTCGCATCTTGAGCACCAACAACAAAGGTCCAATCAGAATTAGGAGCGATTGTAACATACCCTCCTAAGCTAGCAGAAGGATAACTTGATGTTGCATTTTGAGATAAGGCATAATTGATAAAATTAATTTGCTGATTACTGTTATATTGGCTCCCATCAAAAGTATACATAGGAAACTGACCAACAGTAAAAGATAACCAACTTAATTCTCCTGGCAATTGATGCGTATAACTTAGCTGGTCAAAATAATGAGCATTTGACGTATAATCATTTATAGAGCTAACAACACCTAAACGATTGTCTAAATCATTCCCACTTTTTCCCCAATATTGAACATTTGTGTAGGCAACCTGAAGAGAACCTGAACCTATTTTATTTGTAAACATATCCCAGTTTACTGAACCATAATATTGTGTCTGCCAAGGCGTCCCTTTTCCACTAGGAGATCCTCGCTGGCCCAAAATTGAAATATCCGCCGAATAAGATAAGCCAATTTCCTTTTGTAATTTATTTTTAAAATCTGCATATGTCTTCGCAAAACTGTTAGGCTCCGCAAGTGAGTGCCGCTTCATCGCGTGTTCAATTCTCTCATGGACACTTTTAGGTTTATTTGTCTGTAAGCTTAAACTTTCAGACATATCTTCTTCAGCTGAATATGCTGGAAATTGATAACTTGCTAATGACAGGCAAACACACAAACCAACTAAAAATTTTTTTTTCATTCTTTTCTCTCCTTCTTTCTTAGAATTGAAATTATAAAGAGAAAATTATTTTTTTCAAACTCTTTTTAGTTGACTTAATTAAATATTTCTTTTTAATATGCGTAAAACCTTTTTGATTGTAATATCCTTATCGTTGTCTGTTGTAACGCTATGCCAAGAAATATCACTTGTATTAAAGTTTTTTAATTGTTCTATAATTGCCTTTTCAGTTTTAACATCAGAAGGATTATTTTGGCGTTTTTTCACACGACTTACACGAACAGAAACTGGGGCCTCCATCCAAACACCGATAAAAGGCACATGGCTTTTAAAAGCCATTTCTTCGGCTAATTTCCGCTCTTTTGCATTATAAAAAAGACCATCAAGTATAACTGGGTATCCTGCGGATAATACTTGTTTAGCTTGACGGCGCATTTCTTTATATACCTTCTTTTCCTCTTCAGGAGTATAATATTCAGGGCCTAGGACTTTATCAAAAGGAACATGTGCTAATTGTTTTCTCACAATGTCATCTCTAATAACGATCGCCCCGAAAGGAATTCCAACTATAGGAGAAATCTCTCGAGCAACGCGTGATTTTCCACTTCCGGATAATCCTCCACAAGCCAAAACAAAAGCTTTCACCTTACTTTTGGGCATAAATTTAAAAAAGTTAACATTATTCTGACAAGCTAAATAATGATTCATAAAAATAGAAGCAAGTCGCTTATCTGTAACCGTTTGTATACCCGCTACAAGCAAAGAAAAATAAAAGAGAGCATCTTTCTTTTTTACTGAAATCAGATTTTCAAAAATAAAAATATTATCTTGAAATTTTACATCCTTCAAGGTCGTGATATGTTTTTTTTGAAAGTGCAAATCACTCATTTGCTCTGCCAAACGCATTATTTCAAAACGATCAATTTTCCCTGCAATATATGCTTCTGCTAAATTCATTAAACACTCCCTTGTTCAATTGATACCATTGAAGGATTAACTCCTAAACTCAAGAAAGCCTGTTCCCACTTTTGAGTAATCGGACAATCAAATAATAAGAAATCATTTGAAGGAACAACAAGCCAACTATTTCCTGATATCTCAGCTTCTAATTGCCCCTCACGCCAACTTGCATATCCTAAAAAAAACAATGCCTTTCGAGGCCCTACGCCGACAGCTATGTCCGATAAAATATCTAAGGTTGCAGTTAAAGAAATATCACCATCTATTACAACTGTATCTTTTCGGCTATAATCTGAAGTGTGTAAAACAAAGCCACGAATATTCTCTACAGGCCCCCCAGATAAAACTACTGGATAATTTTTCTTATCCCCAAGAGAAATACCTAATTGTAATAATATTTCAGAATATGCTACATGCGATGCGGGTTTATTTATCACAAAACCCATTGCACCCTGCTCTGCTGAATGTGAACATATATAAATAACAGATTTTTCAAAACGTGGATCGAGCATACCTCGCATAGAAATTAAACATTTTCCTTGCAAAGATCCATTGATTGAAAAATCATTGCTCGTCATCATGTCCTGGTCCAATATTATCGAAGACTTCAGCCATATCGTGATTATCATCAGTTAATTCAGATGCATCTTCTAAGACATCTAAAGTTCCATCAGTTTCTTCTTCAAATAAATCCTCTCCCACAACGGTATCTATTAGCTCTTCTTCATCCATATCTTTATCGATATCCTTGACTTTTCGAGCATTTTTTAAGATCGCTTTTGCATGTGCTTCTGCGAACTCATTTCCTTTATAGGATGCCCCACATTTTGGACAAACGAAATCTTCTTTACACATATCATAAAAAGAAGCTCCACACTCTACACATTTACGCTTTGTTCCCCATTCTGCTTTTGCCATAATAACCTCCTTTTTTTTAAGTTTATTAAAAAGCGTATGCAACGATTATTCACTCTTGTCAATAAAAATCTCAAAAAAAATAAAAAAATATTATTTTAATCACAAAAAGAAGTGGCTTTTTATGTAGCTTTTATTATAATGTTGCTCATTAAATATAATAAGGATGGAAAAATGATTATAGCTATTGATGGTTCCGCAGCATCAGGGAAAGGCACTCTTGCACAAAAGTTAGCGCATCGATTTGGTTACGCCTACCTTGATACCGGTGCATTATACAGAAGTGTTGGCCTTAAAATACTCAATCAAAAAGAAGACCCTACAAATGTGGAAATAGCTCGAAAGGCTGCAGCTTCATTAAAGGCGGAAGAGATGTTAAGTCTTCAAAAAGATTCATCTATTCGTACAGAGAAAGTTGGCTCGTATGCATCAAAAGTATCTGCCATTCCAGAGGTTCGAAAAATATTATTTGATTTCCAACGTCGATTCGCGCTCCACCCTGTTTCCGAGGAAGGAACTTCTGCATCAGGCGCTATTTTAGATGGCCGAGATATAGGAACTGTTGTTTGTCCCGACGCTGAAGTTAAGTTGTTTTTAAAAGCTTCTCCTGAAGTTAGAGCGCAGAGAAGATTAAAAGAGTTGCAAGAAAAAGGAATTTGTGCTATATACGACACCATTCTTTCAGACATCAAAGAAAGAGATGAACGTGACTCCAAACGTGCAGTAGCACCTTTAAAGCCAGCAGAAGATGCTCTTATCTTAGATACCTCTGAAATGACACCAGATGACGTTTTTGCCGCCGTCATAGATTTCATAAAAGGCAAAGGTTTAATATAAAAGACCGTCGGACACAACCGACAGGCATGTAATGATTAAGAAAAGGAATAAATTTTATATGACTAAAGAAAATACAAACACCCCTATATCTAAAGAAGATTTTTCAGCTTTATTAGATGAATATATGGGCAAAGGAAAAGGCTTACAAGGAACAGTTATTAAAGGAACCATCGTTGATGTCAGTGATGACTTTGTAACAGTCGATGTTGGCTTAAAATCAGAGGGACGCATTGCCATCAGAGAATTCGGTGCTAATGCAGACTTAAAAGTTGGCGATAAAGTTGATGTTTATGTCGATAAATACGAAGATAAAGATGGTCAAGTTGTTCTTTCTCGTGAAAAGGCACGCAGAGAAGAAGCCTGGGAAGAATTAGAAAAATCTTTAGAAAAAGGCGAACATGTTATCGGAACTATCTTCGGACGTGTTAAGGGAGGCTTTACAGTTGATCTCAATGGAGCTGTTGCTTTCTTACCAGGCTCGCAAATAGATGTTCGTCCGATTCGCGATGTTTCACCATTAATCGGTGTAGCCCAACCATTCCAAATTTTAAAAATGGATAAATTACGTGGCAATATTGTTGTTTCCCGCCGTTCTGTTTTAGAGGAATCTCGTTCGGAACAACGTTCTGAAATTATCAAGAATCTTTCTGAAGGACAAATTGTTGATGGCGTTGTCAAAAACATTACAGATTATGGTGCCTTCATTGATTTAGGTGGTGTAGATGGTCTATTACATGTAACAGACATCTCATGGAAAAGAATTAATCACCCAAGTGAAGCTTTGTCTGTCGGCCAAAATGTTAAAGTTCAAATTATAAAGTTCAATCAGGATACACAACGTATCTCTCTTGGCATGAAACAATTAGAAGTTGATCCTTGGGAAGGTGTTGACGCTAAATATCCTGTTGGCACTCGCTTAAAAGGTCGCGTAACAAACATTACAGATTATGGTGCTTTTGTTGAATTAGATCAAGGAATCGAAGGTTTAGTTCATGTTTCAGAAATGAGCTGGACAAAGAAAAATATTCATCCATCTAAACTTGTTTCAACAAGTCAAGAAGTAGATGTTGTTGTTTTAGATGTAGATCAAAGCAAACGCCGAATTTCTTTGGGGATTAAACAATGTCAAGAAAACCCATGGAAAGCTTTTGCTGACACACATAAAGTTGGCGATATTGTCGAAGGAGAAATTCGTAATATCACTGAGTTTGGTTTATTCCTTGGATTAAATTCTGAAATTGATGGAATGATTCATATGTCTGATTTGTCTTGGGACAAACCAGGAGAAGAAGCCATTAAAGATTATAAGAAGGGCCAAGTAATTCAAGCTAAAGTTTTAGATATTGATGTTGAAAAAGAACGTGTTAGCTTAGGTGTCAAACAGCTTACAAATGACCCGTTTGAAGGTGCTGCAAGCGCTATTAAAAAAGGTGACATTGTAACGGCTGTTGTTTCAGGCATCGAAGAAACTGGAATTGATGTTGATGTCAATGGAATGAAGGGCTTTATTAAAAAAGCAGATTTAGCAAAAGAACGCTCAGAGCAAAAACCAGATCGTTTTGCTGTCGGCGAAAAAGTTGATGCTAAAGTTACTTCTATTGATGCAAAATCACATAAGTTAACCCTTTCTATTAAAGCTCGCGAAGTTCAAGAAGAAAAACAAGCTTTAGAAGAATTCGGTTCAACTGACTCTGGTGCTTCGTTAGGTGATATTTTAGGCGCAGCATTAAAAAATGCAAAAAAAGCTAAAGCCGAAGATACGACCGAAGATAAAACTGAGGAAAAACCTGCAAAAAAGAAAACAACTAAAAAGAAAGCTACAAAAGAAGAAACTGTAGAAGCATCTTCTGAAGAAAAAGCTGAATAAGTTTTCTTTATAAAAAAAAAGGAGAGTTTAAACTCTCCTTTTTTTATATCTTTTTCAAGAAAATTATGCACTTATTTTTTGTACAGTTTTTTCTTTACTTTTTCAAATAAAGAAATTACAATATAGAAAATAAGGAGTTAATAATGCCTCATTACAAGCTTTTAACAAAAGAAGAAGTGGAAAAGATTCATACAAATGCCCACAAAGAATACCTCGAACAAGGAATGTTCATATTGTCCTGTGTTGCTCCAGAATTAGCACGTATAAAAAACAAAGACCTTGTTATAGAAGAATTAGCTAAATTATATCGTTTAAGTCAGCGGTATTCTTTTGACATTCATAGTAAGTATTCTAAATTGAAAGAAATTTTTTCTTTACAGGATTCTTTACCTGCACTACAAAATTACATTATTGAATTAAGTATTCAAGCTGATACATACAAAGAAATATTAAGCAATACCATTCGTCGAGGAATACAATTACGGCGTCAGATTAACCCTCAATATCCAGAATTATTTAATAATGGCTCTACACACTACTTTGAAATAGAACCTATCATGACGCAAAAACAAATCCTTCAAAAGGTAGAAACCGATTTTCGGAAGGCAATTCCTTATCGAAATCAATTTTCTGCTCAATTAGCAGATAATACCTTTACATATAAAAATCAAACTTACAGAGCTGGTCGCTTTTTATTTCAAAGATGTAATAGTATAAATAGCCTCAAACATGAAATAGAAGAAAATCCAATTTATATAGCGGCATATCAGTCTTTTTTTGAAAATTCAAATTATGAATCTTTTAAAGCTTATCGCTCTCTAGAAAAAAAAAGAAAAGAACAATTTTATGGATTAAGGAGTGAGCTCGATTTCTATTTGTTTTGTTCTTATTATAAAAAAAATCAAGAAAACAATTATTTGGATAAAATAAAAAAAACTATCTTAGAAATAAGTCAAGCTTATGTTTCTTTATTAAAAGATTTTCAATTTACTTCTGATCATTATTTAGAACATGCCAAAAGCATTGACCTAAAAGAAACAGAGGACATAACAAAATTTTCAATAGACTTAATAATACTGTCTAATCATCCTAATCTTATCGCTCGAAAATCAACTTATGTATGGTGGCAAAATCATGTTGGAAGTGATGGAGAAATGACAGAGACTTGCATGGCTGCTGATGGAGAAAATCACGCGACTTATGTTCCAAGAAGTATTGGCTCAGGAAGTCTTATTGCTATTGGTGTCAATAAATGCTGTCCTGACAGATGGCTTTCCAGAATAGATATAGAACCTTATCTGAACAAAGAAACAAATGAAGTTTTATATCAACCAGGTCGTCTTTACGGACAACCATCCATAGGTTTTTATCAATATGTAAAGGCTTTTTGCCATTCTTTTAACAAAGGAAAAGAAGGAGTCTTCAAGTTAAGGAAAGGTTTATATAGAGATAATGGACTACCTATTTATTGGGAAAAGATTGGAAAAGAAGAAAGATCTTACTCTTAAAAGGAAAGACAAACTTCTTGACAGCCATAAACAACAGAGATATAACTTTTTGAATAAAGTTGGGTGTGTAGCTCAGTGGGAGAGCATTACCTTCACACGGTAAGGGTCACAGGTTCAATCCCTGTCACACCCACCAATAAAAACCGGTTTTAACCGGTTTTTTTATATCTTCAGGGATTGAACCGTCAGGGGCGCTGATGAAAAAGTGTCCACACGGACAGTTTTTCAACGCAAGCCCAACACAACATCTTAATGAGCAATGGAAATGACAATAACCGCAGCGAATTTAGATGCCGTTGAGACAAAGCCACGACAGGGGCGTATCCCTGTCACACCCACCCATAAAAAAGGGCAAGTTTCCTTGCTCTTTTCTTTACCGCCCTTTGTTTTTTATCAACGCCGCATTCGAAACAGAAAAAGAAACATTGTTTCCGCGCGCATATTCTTCTGACAGAGTGTAGGACGCGTCCGATTCTCTGTTGTCTTTTTCTTCTAAACCGGACAACATCTGTGTTAAATGCGATGGTTCATGTTTTATCTGCTCTGCCTTCAACCCACCTAAGATTGTTCTGTTAGTTTCAGCATAAAAAAACGCATCGTTTCCTGCCTTATCCTTTGCTTTAATATCAGCACCTTTTTGAATCAAAAGCTTCGCTGTCTTGGCATCTCCTTCCAATGCGGCCCACATCAACGGCGTAGTGCCATCCTCGGCTCTCGCATTAACATCCGCGCCTTTTTCAATCCACTTTGGAACATCCTCAAACCTTCCTTCTTTACACGCTTTCAGTAATTCTTCGTTCAGTAACATTCCGCTCAGACCACAGTTAAATACTGTTCTGCCAGTGTTACTTTTTGCCTCGATATCGGCCCCTTTTTCAATCAGCAACCGAGCTATGTCCGCATGTTCACACGCACATGCCCTCATCAACGCCGTCTCGCCATTATTATCTTTTGCCTCGATATCAGCCCCCTTTTTAATCAGCAACCGAACCACATCTGTGTGACCTTCCCTACACGCCATTATCAACGCCGTCTTGTCATACTTATCTTTTGCATTGACATCTATGCCCCTTTCAATCAAAAACCGGGTTATATCTGTATGACCTCCCTCACACGCCATCATCAACAGCGTCTCGCCATTATTATTTTTTGCCTCGATATCGACCCCCTTTTCAATCAACAACCGAGCCACATCCGCATGACCTCTCCTACACGCCTCCATCAACGCCGTCCTGCAATCAAGCACCGTCCTGCCACCACTGTTTCTCGCGTTAACATCGGCTCCTTTTTCAAGCAACTTTGAAACATCCTCAAGTCTTCCTTCGTCAACTGCTCTCAACAATTCTTTGTTCAATGCTTCTTTCTCTTCTTCTGTCATCATCATACCCTATCCTTTCCATAAATGTTAAAACACCAGGCTTTACGCCCTCATATCTTTATTATACTATACCCCCCCTCCCTAGAGTCAAGCTCTTTTTTACACAAAAAAAGAGGTGTCTTCACACCTCTTCAATCATAAAAAAAGAACCTGTTAAACAGGTTCCTTTTTTACTTGGACTTATTATTGGCGCTCATTTTCTTTTGCTTTATTCAAAGCCACCAAAACTCGTTTTTGTTCCTCAGTAAGCGATGGTTCTCCTTCGCAAACATACCTCAAATGTCCATCCGGCGTATATACACCATAGGCTTTTCTTTGCCCAGCCACATAAGTTCCTTTTTCTCTGACATGCCCATTATCATAATATTTTTCGTATGGGCCATTCGGAATTCCATCTTCATAAAATATTCTTTCTTTCAACTGGCCGGTAGCGTAATAAGATACATATAAACCATCTTTCTTGCCGTTTTTATAAGTACATTTTTTACTCAATTTTCCATTTGGATGATACGTGTTAGAGACTCCTTCCTCTAGGCCTTCCTTATATAAATGTCTGACAGCCCGGCGGCCATTGGGATAAAAACTTTCAAACAACCCGTTTCTTTCACCATCTTTATAAGTACATTTCTCACTCACCCGGCCATCAGAAAAAAATTCTTTATACGGACCGTTTAATTTATCGTTCTTATAAACAGCCTTTATAAAAAGCGTTCCTTTATGCAAATATTCTTCGTAAAGTCCGTTTTTTTGGCCATTTTTATATGTGCATCTGATATTTAATTAGTTGTTAGCGAAGTATTGTTCATACAACCCATTGAGTTCATCATTCTTATAAGTCGTTTTTATAAAAAGCGTTCCTTGAGGAAGATACTGTTCATAAGGGCCATTTTTGCGGCCATCCTCATCGACAACATATACAGCCGCCTTAGAACCATCCGTATATTTATCTTTTTGTAAATGAAGTCCTTTAAATTGAATAGACATTTTATCCTCCGATTTATCAATTTATATCGTTCTTGACAATATCAAAACTTTTAAAGTTTGTCAACTTTTTTACAATTAAAGGAAATTACTTACAAAAGCGGCCTTTTCCCTCACGTTGTTTGGATATCCAATCGGTTATTTTTCACACCGATTTGTACCGTACTGTTATCTCGAATATCTCCTGCCAACAAATGTATTGCTAAAGGGTTCTCTAACTCCTGCTGTATGAGGCGTTTTAAAGGGCGTGCACCAAATTCAGCATCATATCCATTTTCTGCCAACCAATTCTTAGCTTTATCATCCAATTCTAACTGAATATGATGATCTTCTAATCTCTTTTGCAAGCGATTAATTTGAATATCTACTATCTTTCGAATATCTTCTTTCTTTAATGCATGAAAAGTAATAATCTCATCTAACCGATTCAAAAACTCTGGCTTAAAGAAAGCCTTTAACTTAGCCATTATATTCTTATCATTTGCATCGACTATTAAATTAGACGTCAAAATAATAAAAGTATTTTTAAAGTCAACAACTCTTCCTTTACTATCTGTTAGACGTCCATCATCTAATATTTGTAATAACAAATTAAAAACATCAGGATGAGCCTTTTCTACCTCATCAAATAAAATAACTTGATAGGGCCGACGACGTACTGCTTCTGTTAAAATACCTCCTTCATCATAGCCTACATATCCCGGAGGAGCTCCAATTAATCTAGCAACTGCATGCTTCTCCATGTATTCCGACATATCAATTCTAATATAAGCTGCTTCCTCATCAAATAAAAAAGCGGCTAGTGCTTTTGCTAATTCTGTTTTCCCTACCCCTGTTGGGCCTAAAAACAAAAATGAACCAATAGGCCGATTAGGATCTTTTAACCCTGCCCTAGAACGACGAACTGCATTCGCCACCGCTTTAATAGCATCGTCTTGACCAACAACACGACGTGCTATTTCTTCTTCTATATGTAAAAGCTTTTCTCTTTCTGAACTCATTAATTTATCAACTGGGATACCTGTCCATTTAGATACGACCCCTGCTATCAAATCTGGTGTAACTGTCTCTGGAGCACTATGTTCTTGATTGATTTTATTTAACTCCTCTAATTTATGTTGCATCTCGGGAATATCTTTATATTGCAAACGACCAGCTAACTCATACTGTCCCTCGCGGAAAGCTTTATCAATATCTATCTTTGCCTTATCTATCTTTTCTCGGAGTGTGTTGGCTTCTTGAATACTATTTTTACTCGCTTGCCATTTGGCCGTTTTATCCGCTGATTCCTTTTCCATTTCAACGATATTTTTTTCAATAACGGATAATCGTTCTTGAGAGGCTTTATCTTTCTCTTTACGCAAAGCTTCTCTCTCAATCTTTAACTGGAGAAGCTTACGATCTAACTCGTCCAAATCCTCTGGCTTAGAATCAAGCGCCATTTTCAACTTACTCGCAGCTTCATCGACTAAATCAATTGCCTTATCAGGCAAAAAACGATCCGCTATATAACGATTTGACATAACCGCCGCAGAAACTAAAGCCGCATCAGATATCCGAACACCATGATGAATTTCATATTTTTCTTTAATCCCTCGCAAAATAGAGATTGTATCCTCTACTGTCGGTTCATTTACATAGACAGGTTGAAACCTACGGGCAAAAGCTGCATCTTTTTCTATATACTTTTGGTATTCTTTTAAAGTTGTGGCACCAATACAGTGTAATTCACCTCGTGCTAATGCTGGTTTTAATAAATTAGAGGCATCCATAGAGCCTTCACTTGCTCCCGCACCAACAACTGTATGCATCTCATCTATAAATAAAATAACTTGACCATTGGATGCTGAAACCTCATTTAAAACAGCTTTTAAACGTTCCTCAAACTCTCCTCGATATTTAGCTCCTGCTATCAAGGCGCCCATATCTAACGCCATTAAACGCTTATGAGCTAAACTATCCGGAACATCTCCATTAACTATTCTTAAAGCCAATCCTTCTACAATAGCTGTCTTACCAACTCCAGGCTCCCCTATCAATATAGGATTATTCTTTGTGCGACGAGATAAAACCTGTATCGTATGACGTATTTCTTCATCTCGACCAATAACTGGATCTAACTTACCTTGTTTAGCTCTTTCTGTATAATCAATAGCATATCTTTTTAAAGCCTCAAAACTATCTTCTGCTGATGGAGAATCTGCTGTACGACCTTGGCGCATATCATTGATAACTTGATTTAATCTTTTCAAATCTACTCCATAATTCTTTTGAGCTAATGAAGCTTGTAATAAGCGTTCAACTGTTACATATGCATCTTTCGCCTTCTCTGATATTTGTTCTGCTTGATCAATTGCCTTTAAAAATTCTTGAGATGCTGACACTTGTACTGAATTACCTGAAACTTTAGGTAATTTCTCTAAATCTTCATCTACACCTCTATTAACTTCTAATACATTTGCTCCACTTTGAGTCAATAATGTACTCGCCATCCCTTGCTTATCATCTAACATAACTCGTAATAAATGAGCTGTCGTAATATAAGGATTAGAATGACGAACAGCTAAGTTCTGTGCTGATTGAATAAAACCTTGTGATCTATCTGTTAATTTTTCTATGTTCATATTTTTACCTCTTTCTATTAAAACATAAGTCGGTATGAACCTTTTTGCAAGAGCATTATTCTTTTTTTGATAAATATTCTACTGCTGGCACAAGTGCCTTATTTGAATATTTTTCATTAATTTCATCCATCGCCAGCATTAATCTTTTAGACTTATTCCAATCTTTTGTATCAAATAAATCTGATTGCATATAACTTTCTGGAATCACTTGAAGTAATATAACGCCGATCTTCTTATAATGATATCTGTCTCTATAAAGTCTCTTTAAACAAGCGATGGCTTGCTCAACTATATCTAATGTATCTGATGTCGCTATTGGAAAAGAAACCGTTTCTTCTGTATGACATTGAGGTAAATCTAATCTAAACTTATTTGTACAAACATAAATCCTCATTAATTTGACACAAGAACGTTGAGCTCTTAACTTCTGCGCACATATTCTTGCATGCTCGGCTATAAATTTTGATAAAGTCTCTAAATCCGTTACCATATGCTCAAAGCTATGCGATGAACTAATCTGTCGTTTTTCAACATTATGAACACAAAATTCATAACAAGACTCTCCATTCAATTCTAGCCAAACACGCTCTCCTGTAATCGTTGTTAATTGACGGATAAATCGACGAGGTAATCGAACAAAATCATATGCTGTACTAACTCCTTGAGCTTTCAGTTTCATACTCAAATGTTTACCTATCCCCCAAACTTCAGTAATCGGCGTTAGTTGAAGAGCTCTTATACGCTTCTCATGGCTATCTATGACACAAACATGTTGATATTTTTTATATTTCTTTGCAAAATAACTTCCTACCTTTGCTAATGTCTTCGTTGGAGCTATCCCTACTGAAACGGGAATATCCATTTCTTTGTTTATCAGTTGAACTAAATGAAGCCCATATTCTTTTAAATAAGACATACCCGACAAATCCAAAAAGGCTTCATCTATTGAATAAATTTCAACACAAGGAGAATTATTTCTCAAAATTCTCATAATCTGTTCTGACGTTTCTTTATATAAATTATAATGCGAAGAAAAAACAAAAATGCCCTCCTGACAAATTTTATCCTTTATTTTAAAGGCTGGAATACCCATAGGAATCCCCAGCGCTTTTGCTTCATTAGAGCGTGAAATAACACAGCCATCATTATTACTTAAGACTAAAACTGGGCTCTTTTTTAAATTTGGCCTTAAAGCCTGCTCACATGAAACAAAAAAATTATCACAATCTATAAGTCCTATCATTATTCTACCAATTCGTTCTTGTTTTGTTCTAATTTAGAGGATTTTTATTTTTTTAGCAATAACTAAAAAACAATTATGAGAACATCTTGTACTTTTTTCTAAAAAAACTTATACTGCATAAAAAAGGATTTAAAATGACAAAAATAACATGGAAACCAGGAACTTTGCTTGCTCCAATCCCTCCCGCAATGATTTCATGCGGAACCATAGAAAAACCCAATATTATGACTGCGGCATGGACTGGCATTATCAATTCTGAACCTCCGATGACTTATGTTTCTATTCGCCCCTCTCGCTACTCTCATCAAATTATCTCTAAAAATAAAGAATTTGTCATTAATATGACAACTTCAGAATTAACGAAAGCTGCCGACTATTGTGGCGTTAAATCCGGAAGAGTTGCTAATAAGTTTAAAGAAATGAATTTAACACCGCTTCCTTGCTCTATTATTAAAGCACCGCAAATAAAAGAGAGCCCTGTTTCTTTAGAATGCCAAGTTATCAATACAATCCCCTTTGAATCTCATGATATGTTCTTAGCCAAAATCTTAGCTGTTCATGTTGATGATCAATTTATAGATCAAGCCGGAAAATTATGGATGGAAAAAATGGGTCTTGTCGCTTATATCCATGGCTTTTATTTCGGAATAGGAAAAAAAATTGGAAAATTTGGCTTTTCTGTTGAAAAGAAAACGACTAAAGAAAAAAGAAAAAAACTTCTCTTGACCTCAAATACGCCTAGAAAGTTCAAAACAAAGATACGTTAACGCTCTCTTCCTCGCATCTTTTCCAGCAAAAGATTTGCTCGAGGACAGGGAGAAATTTTATCAAACGATATCATAAAACGTATCTCATTATTTTGACACTTTACAAGCGAATGTATGGGACAAGGAGAAATTATTTTTTCACCTTTCTTCTGTAAAAAAGTTAAATATTCCTTCGTTTTTATTAAGAAAAAATGTTCCTTTTCAATACCACAGACTTCTCGAATAAAATTTTGCATTCTTTTGAATTTATCCTTATTTTCATAACAGCACAATAGCCCGCCTGTTTCCGCTAACAAAGAAAGAACATCTTCTTGTTGCACAGCACTCCTTATACAAGAATTGCTTTTCGCTTTTTTTATCAAATAATTAAAAGCCTTTAATGAAAAGCCTCTTTGTTCTTTATACCTTTGAATACCTTCAAGAACTTGAGTAAATAGAGGAATAATTTTATGCCGATTCATAAAAAATCTTTTATTTTCATCCAAATGCAAACACGGGGGCATCTTTTGTCTTTCAACAAATAATTTTAATAATAGAGCTCTATTATCTAAAAAAATGTCAAGGAATAAATGCCGCTTTTTCCCTTTTCTTGATAGCGTCTTATCCATTTCTATGATTATGTTCAATGCTTCCTTAAAAGCAGAGAGTGACTTTTTTGTTATTGTTTGTTGAAGTATTTTATTTTTTTTCAAAAAAGAGTATGTTTTTAAAGTACCATATTCACTATGAAAAGCATTTATAAATTCTGTTAGCCCAACAGAATAAGCATTTAAAGAACCATCTTCTTTCAAATCACACACAAATCCTGTTCCATTTAATATTTCTTCCAAGAAAAAAGGTAAAGAGTCAGCTTTATTTTGCTTCCTGATTTCAGCTAACAAAGCAAGATTTTTCTTTTTTTTAAAAGAAAATCCACCTAAAAGATTGTGTATAATTTTTATATCTTGCATTTATTATTATCCTTTGCAAGCTTCATTTTTTTTACTAAAATTAATTTCTATATGTTCTTTATAAATAAGAATAATGCCATATATTACTGATAAAATACATCTGGTCTTATAAAAGTTTCCTCCAATGAAGCTTTAATAAACTATACTCATTTTTTTTGTATATGTCTAGATGTAATCTTTTATTACTACATTCTTGTCAGTTTAATTTCTACAAATAAACTGCTATACCTCATCAAAGAAAAAGGAGCTTTAAGCTCCTTTTAAAATTCATATCTGAGTTTCATCATAATCGTATGAGCATAAAATTTATATTTTTCATCATTCCGCTCACCATGTCGATTCGTTTGCATATATCTATATTCTAAGCTCGCAACAAGTGGTATCACAAAAACCTCGGCATCTATCCCAAGCATTCCCTGATAACCTAGAACATATTTTCCTTCGTAACGACCTGGCCCTAACCCAACACCTACATAGGGAGTAAATAAGGGAACAGGAAATGGAATATCTAGATATCCATTTGCCATAATGCCATCGTATGTCGCCTTTCCTCCATGCTCAATTTTAGCACGATTATGCAAATATTCTCCTTCAACGCGAATAATATCAATAAAAGGTAAATCGTAACCAACTGCTAAAGAATACATATTTGAATTATCTATATCAGATTTGACACCATTCTGCCATGCCGTCCCTGTATTAAATGTTTTACCTGCCCCCGCTGAAACATAAAACTCTGCATGCGCTATAGAACTAAACACCAAGCATATAATTAATAAAAATATCTTTATCTTCATTTTTACCTCTTCTTGTTATATCTTTTATAGTTATATACTATCTTATGAAAAACTCAAGACTTTCTTTTCTTTTTTATCTTTAATTGACTCCTATATAAAATTATTATATACTTACTTCATAAGTGAGGTCTCATGCTCAATTCCAAAAAATCTATCTTTGTCAAACAAAAAGATAACTCTTTATTTATGACAAATCCCCAAGGTCAGATCTCTTTAAAGGTCTTAAAAGAAATCGAAAATATGTTGGATAATCTTCATGTTAAGAAAGTCACTTTCTATCTCAAAGAAAAAGATAATTGCGATTCTTCTACCTTCGAAAATGTTTGTCAATTACTTCTCTCTTATCCCTCTCTCGATGCTAAGATCTTAAAAAGAAAAAATATTCTCTTTTCTCAAAAAAAACTGACTAATGACGAAAGACTTATTCGCACACCTCACGCTAAAATCATTTCTTCTCCAGATAAGTTTTCTTATGAAGGAATTCTGTTAAAACCAAAATCCAAACTTTATGAAATCGTTTTAAATACAATTATCTGTGATGCTCCTTCTCTTGTCCAATTTTCATTCCCTATTATCAAAGACAACGAAACAAATCAACAACTATTAAACCATTCTGCTAAAATTAGGAGCCTCATTCTTAATGAGTTACAAGAAGAACATTACATCAAAAATATCAAATTTTTCGCATATAGAAATCAAAAAAAAGATATTATTGATGAATATGTTCGGTGTGACAATTTTAAGATTATAAAATGTTCAGATATCTTACCTACTGAAGAAATAATTGATTCTCATAATAATGATGATACCTTAACAGTGCCTCCCATCCCTATCAGTAAATATAAAAGAAAACTTTTACTTCGAGAACAACTTGTTGCTCAGGCGGTCAACGAAAGCTAATTTTCTCTTTTTTTATACTCTCTATTGACTTTTGTCAACTTTTTTTATATCATATGAAGAAGGAGATAAAAATGGGAGCTGATAATTTTATTTCAATTCTAGAAAAAAGTTTCTTTGAAGTCGGGCTCAAAGATTTAAAAATTAATCAGATTGCACAAAAAATTCATGCTAGACATAAATCTATAATCATCCCGCGCATTCATGAAACTATCACTGCATTTCAAGGATACGGGATAAGTCTTTCTCAATGGGAAAAAGCAATCACTCTTTTGCCTCATTTGGTTATCTCGAAACCAGAAATACTTGTCAAGCATTTTGAAGATTCCTACGCTTTACTCAATCAATATGATATTTCGAAAAAAGAACTTCTCAATGCTTTTTTAAAAGTCCCCTCTTTGTTCTTATATACGCCCCAAAAACTACACTCAAATATACTTGAAACAAGTAACGTATTAAAAGAAATCTCTCCAGATATATCAGAAAAAGAATATTTAAAAATGTGTATTGTGGAACCTACTTTATTTCACACACGAGCTGATACAATAAAAAACAATATAGAAAAAATAGTATCTCCTTTTAAACAAGCCGGCTTAACATCTGCTCATTTTATTGCTGCGGCACAGAAAAAACCTTGTCTACTTTATTTAGCTCCTCACAACATCCATTATAAAATGAGAAAAATGATTCTATTTTATCAAAAACATGAAATTCCATTATCTACTTGTTTGGCAGCTTATCGAGGAAATCCTGCTTTTTATTACCAAAAGCCTGAAACTTTACAAAGTAACATCATGAAAGTTGCTGAATTTTTTATTAAAGAAGGCTTTCAACCTAAAGAATATATTGAAGCTATATCTTTAAAAAAGTCAATGTTGTTTTCTCAAGATCCCAACACTATTTTAGAGCATTTAAATCTTATTAAACAATACCATCGTGAGGGTGCATTTTCTCTATTCAATGGAGAAAACTCCTTTTATAATATTTTAAAGTATATCTTAAATAGACCAATCATTATGACTTATTCATCTAAAAACCTGGCTTTAAGACAAATTTATTCTAAATTAAAGCAGACGAAACAAGAAACGCCTTACATGAGTATCTTAACTGATACTAAAAATGAAGTTGTTAGATACATTCAAAAACATGCTGACGCTCAATCATTAAAACAACTTAGCGTTGATTATGTTTATTCTTGAGCCAATTGAGCAAGTAAGGTTAATATTCGCTTTACTCCATTTACACGATCATCTACACGCTCCCAAGCACGCGTAATAATAAGCTTATCAGGTTTTAATTTAGCTAACCCCATTTGTTGATTGATAAATCCGACAAGACCTGCTGGATTAGGAAATAAATTATTATAAAAAGAAAGAGTCATTCCTTTAGGTCCTGCATCTAACTTCTCTACAAAAGCCATACGGCAAAGGGTTTTCATCTGAACGACTTCAAATAAATTCTGAACTTCAATAGGAATATCACCAAAACGGTCTTTTAATTCTATTTGTACTTCTTTTAATTCATCATCGTTTTCAATGTTTGCTAAGCGATGATATAGTTCCATCCTCAATCCTAAATCTGGCACATAGCTTTCTGGGATTAAAACAGATAAACCTACGGAAATTTGAGGAGACCAATTTTCTTTATCTTGTAATGCTCCTGAGCTATCTCCCGCTTTTAAGCTTGCCACAGCATCTTCCAACATCTTTTGATATAACTCTACGCCGACCTCTTTAATATGTCCGGATTGTTCCTGACCTAATAAATTTCCAGCTCCCCTTATATCTAGATCATGACTTGCCAACGTAAAACCTGCGCCTAAACTATCTAAACTTTGCATAACGGATAATCTTTTAGTCGCTGTTGGGGTTAATTTTTTATGCTCTACTGTCGTTAAATAAGCATAAGCTTTCACTTTCGAACGCCCAACGCGGCCTCTTAATTGATAAAGAGCCGCCAAGCCAAACATATCTGCTTTATGAACAATCATCGTATTAACCGTTGGCATATCTAACCCTGACTCAATAATAGAAGTTGCTAATAAAACATCATACTTTCCATCGGCAAAGTCATTCATAATTTTTTCTAGATGTGTCGGAGGCATTTGACCATGAGCGGATATAATTTTCACTTCCGGAACAATCTTATGCAATTTATCTAATAAAGGAGCCATATCACTTATTCTTGGGCAGACATAAAAAGTTTGACCGCCTCTTAGATGTTCTCGCATAATTGCATCTCGTATAATAACTGGATCAAAAGGCATTACAAACGTACTCACTGCCATTCTATCAACAGGAGGCGTTGCAATAACGCTTAAATCACGAACCCCAGTTAAAGACATTTGCAATGTCCTTGGAATAGGCGTAGCTGTAAGAGTCAAAACGTGAACATCTGTCTTTAATTCTTTGAGTCTTTCTTTATGAGCTACGCCAAAGTGTTGCTCTTCATCCACAATTAATAATCCAAGATTTTTAAATGATATATTTTTAGACAGTAAAGCATGTGTACCGATAACAATATCAACACTTCCATCTGCTAGTCCTTTTTTTGTCTCTACCGCCTCTTTGTTCGAAACTAATCGAGATAACCGTCCTATTTTTAATGGGAATCCCTTGAACCTTTTAGAAAAGGTCTCAAAATGTTGCCGAGCCAACAAAGTTGTAGGGACAACCAAGGCAACCTGCTCTCCATTCATAGCAGAAATAAATGCGGCTCGCAGAGCGACCTCTGTCTTTCCAAAACCAACATCACCACAAATCAATCGATCCATAGGACAGCCTTTTTCAAAGTCTTCTATAACTTGATTAATGGATTTTAATTGATCTTGTGTTTCAACATATGGAAATCTGGCACAAAATTCGTTGTAAACACCTGTAGGAGGATATATTTTCTCTCTTTTTTTAGAAAACCGGGCTGCCGCTATTGCTATAAGTTTTTCAGCCATATCTAACAAACGTTTTTTAACTCTGCTCTTACGAGCCTCCCAGGCACCTCCTCCTAATTTATCTAATGCGACATTCGTATTCTCTGAGCCATATCTGGACAACATATCCAAATTCTCAACAGGAACAAATAATTTATCACCATCTGCGTATATAAGTTTCAAACAATCATGAGAAACACCTGAAATAGACAATGTTATAAGACCTTCATATCGTCCTATTCCATGACTAATATGAACAACTAAGTCGCCTTCAGATAAAGAAGAAATATCTTCGATAAAGTTTTCTTTACTCTTACGATATTTCGTAGGCCTATAAACTTTTTCTCCTAATAAATCTGTTTCAGTAAAAAGAGTTATTTTTTCACTCTTAAAGCCTTTTTCAATTGGCAATATCAAAATTGATGGCGTTTTCTTTAATGCTTCTGACCAAGAAGATGCTTTAAAAAGAAAGATGCCTCTTTCCTTTAAAATATTATATATACGTTCTTCACTAATATTAGAATATACACCTATGACAACATGCTCTTTATGCTTAATGATATAATCTGCTAATTTTGAAAAAACATCTTGTGTCTCTCGAGAAGCTGCAAAATTCTCTCCTATTCTTCCTCCCATGTCCTTTGTATCTGGCTCAACAAATGGAGAAAGTTGGATAACTAATCGTTCTTCTAATAGATTTTTAAAATCTTCTTCCTTCAAAAAAAACATCTCTGGAGGAATGGGCTTATAAATCATTCCCATATCTGATTTATTTTCTAAAGCAAGTAGTCTTGCCTCGTAATATTCCTTTATTTGATCTAACCGGTCCTTTGTTGCCTTATCTACGCCAAAGTCCAAAGAAACTGCAATATCTGAACGATAAGATAAAATTGAACTCATCTCTTTATAGAAAAGAGGCAACCAATGCTCTATTCCTGCTACTTTTCGACCTTGAGAAACACTTTCATATAAAATATCCTCCGTATTTCCAAATAGCTCTCTGTATGCTGTTCTAAATTGAGCAATTGTCTGTTCAGACAACACAAATTCCGCCATAGGTTTCAAGGAAAAAGATGAAATAGAACCTATTGTTTTCTGAGTTATTGGATCAAAAGTACGAATACTTTCTAAATCATCTCCAAAAAGATCTAAACGAATAGGATATTCGTATCCTGCTGGAAATAAATCAATAATTCCACCTCTAACGGCATATTCACCAGCTTCCATAACCTGCTCTGTTCGAATATAGCCATTATCATTTAAAAAATCTTGAACTAATTTCCAGTCAAAACTCTTTTCTACGCTCACATCCAAAAAATGACCTTTAAAAAAATCAATGGGAGGAATTTTCTGCAAAACAGCATTTATTGAAGCTAAAATAAGAGTTGGCTTAACAAAAGCCCCCACATTAGCTAATCGAGATAAAGTCTCTAGTCTAGCTCCCTCTATATCCGGATGTGGAGAAACTCGATCGTAGGGAACTGTATCCCATGCAGGAAATATCCAAACATTAATATCTGGAGCAATTACATTAATTGCATCTTTTATTTGATTTAAATGCGTATCACTAGAAGTTATATGCAATAAAACCGTGTGTTGATGAACTAAATCCGCCAACACAACAACATCATATCCTTCAGGAACTCCTGATAAAGTTTTCTTTGTCATCATGGAAAGAAATATACGCGTTTTTCTCAATAAAAAAAAGAATTATTTTGGAAATAGCTTTTGAAACAGTTTCTGAATAATCTTTCTTTGACAAAGAAAAATTGTTCCTATAGTCACAATACAAATTTCAGTAAGAGCTTGTATAGTAGACATATTATATGAATTGGAAACTATAAACTCATCAAATAAGAGTACAATAAAACCATGCAGTAAATAAACGGATAATGTATTCCTACCAATTTTTGTTAAAAAAGATACAGGTTTTCTAGGAACTAGGCTTAAAAAAGAAATTGATATAATAACAGATAAAATATAACAAACAAAACGTATTAAAATATTTCCGCCACCATCTTCATAGTTAAAGCTCCCATATAACCATTGAGGCATTAAAACAGGATTATAAAAAAGGAAAAGAATTACTCCCAAAGATATAAGAAGTCCTAGCAATTTATACCGAGTGAAGTATGTTATATTTATTTTATTTTCTTTCATCCAACGCCCCATTAAATAAAAAGGAAAGAAAACAAAAGTTCTTGAAAAACTAAATGCATAATCTATAGAAAGAAAACCAACAAATAATCCCACAAAAAAGGCTACAAGGATAATAACTCCATTAACGTTTGGTATAATATGACTAATTAAATTCCACCCTAAAAGGGATAGTAAATACCACATAATCCAATAAGGCTGAATAAAAAATAAATCAACTTCTTGTCGGAGGAAAACATATGCTACTAAAATATAAAGAACATTAAAAACAACATACATCGGCACTAACTGTTTTAAAGTTCTTTTAAAATCTCCCCTTTCAAGATAGCCCGAACAAAAGATAAATAGTGGCATATGAAATATATAAATCCATGAATATAATGCATATATTATAGGAATGCTCAAAAAGAGCTCTAGAAAATGCCCGAAAACAACAAGAATTATTAAAGATCCTTTTAAAGTATCTATATATGTATTTCTATTTTTTTGTAATTCTATCATCTTAAATAACCCGATTTATAAAATATTACAATTATCGAAAAGAAAAGTCACCCTTATTTTCTCATTGACAACATTAAAAAAATCTCCTAAAGAAATAGGAATAGATAGGAGGAAATTAAATGTTCTTTATCCCCAAGAAACATATCATCCCATGTTCTGAAAGTCATCTTGCAACTTCAAATACTTCTTTTTTTCAACATGGTCGCAGTATGATAGAGATGCTAGCTGTATTAGCCATCATTGGGGTTTTATCTGTCGCTGCTGTTGCGGGGTTGATGTGGGCATTTGCTAAATATAAAGCAAATAATACTATTTATGATGTTCATTTATGGGAATTAGCTGCTTTAGATAGTCAACAACTTTATTCTATGACCTCTGGGGAGCTGGTTTTAAATGAGTTAGGAGAAGTCTCTACGCATGGCTATCCGATGGCTATTATGGTTCAAGATGAGAATGTATTTTATATATC
>CASECI010000046.1 GCA_949286465.1 uncultured Alphaproteobacteria bacterium
ATTATCAACATCGCCCATATATTTGTTAAAGTAGAAGAGCATTTGATTAGTATCAGCATCACAAATATCACTTCCTGTATAAGAAACATTATTTACAGTCACAATCATAGGTTCTTCAACCATATCTAAGGTTAAAGAACAAACACGTTTAGGAACATCGTCTACAGATATATAAAATACATTCTCATCTTGAACCATAATAGCCATCGGATAGCCATGCGTAGAAACTTTTCCTAACTCATTTAAAACCAGCTCCCCAGAGGTCATAGAATAAAGTTGTTGACTATCTAAAGCAGCTAATTCCCATAAATGAACATCATGAATAGTATTATTGGCTTTATATTTCGCAAATGCCCACATCAACCCCGCTATAGCAGCGACAGATAAAATACCGATAATTGCAAGTACAGCGAGCATCTCTATCATACTGCGACCATGTTGAAAAAAAGAAGTGTTTGAAACTAAGGAATTATCTTTCCGAAAGGAGGGAATGTTATTGTTGTGATGATGAATGAAAAGCATCTGAATTTCTCCTATTTTACTAAAAGATTTTAAAAAAATTTGTCGATGGAATTTAAAAGATGAGCTCATAAGTAATATTAAAATTGTTTACTTATTTTTGTAAGTCATAATGCGTTGCTTTTCTCTATCCCATTCTCTTTTTTTCTGGGTTTCTCTTTTATCTGCATGTGTTTTTCCAATAGCGACTCCCAAACAAACTTTTGCAACACCTCGATCATTAAAATATAAATCTAAAGGAACTAAGGTATATCCTTTACGAGCAATATAACCTTGTAATTTATTCATTTCTTTTTTATGAAGTAATAATTTTCTTGCTCTACTTTCTTCGTGTTTAAAATGAGAACTTTCTTTATAAGCTGTAATATGTGCATTTACTAAATAAAAAGCCCCCTTTTCCTCTGTCGCATAACTTTCCGAGATATTCGCATGGCCTAAACGAAGAGACTTAACTTCACTGCCAGACAAAACTAGACCTGCCTCTAACGTCTCAATAATCGTATAATTGAAACGAGCTTTCCTATTCTTAGAAATGCTGCCAGTTGTAATAAACATCTATTTGTCCTGACTTTTATCTGTAATTAATAAATCCTCTACAGGAGGTTCTCCTTCAATAGGATCATCTACTCGACGACAGCGACCTTCTAAAACAGCTCCACTTTCGACTGTAATTGTTTCTTGAGTAATATTTCCATTAACTTGAGCGCTTGTTCCCAATTTAACAGTACGTGCCATTATTTCACCTAGAACAGAACCGTAAACTTCCACATAATCAGCCGTAATAGTTCCTGCAACTTTACCATGTTCACCAAGTGTCACTCTACGGGCTGTAATATTGCCTTCTATTGCGCCATCGAAATGAAGCTCTCCTTCCATAATCAAATTACCTTTAATAACTGTTCCATCAGTAATAATAGATAACGCCTCTCGACGTGTTGCTTGAACTTTTGCTTCTTTTAATTTTTTAAACATCCTTTTTCCCCCTTTGTGTTCTTAAAAATCTATATGGATTGACAGGCTTTTTTCCAATCAAAATTTCATAATGCAGATGAGGTCCTGTACTACGACCTGTATTTCCTGTTAATCCTATTTTATCTCCTGCTTGAATAGCATCTCCTTTTTTAACATGTATTTCGGATAAATGAGCATACCTTGTCATAAATCCTGCATCATGTTCTATCTCTATAAACTTACCATACGCTCCATTTGTAAAGGCCCTTTTAACAATCCCTGGAGCCGTCGCATAAATAGGTGTCTTTAAAGATGCGGCTATATCAATTCCTTCATGTCTTGCTCTTTTTCCCGTAAATGGATCCTTTCTACTACCAAAAGCTGCAGAAATTCTTGTTTCACTTATGGGATAGCCAAGAGGCATTCTGGCTGATAAGGTAATTAAGTTTTCTAAATAATCAACTTTATCATAAACAGATGTTAATTTTTGTGCATATGGAAAAGTAAGCAATGCCGAGGTCATATCCGGAATAAAAGGGCCTCCAACATTTTCTTCCTTCTTTACTTTTTTCAAAAGACTTGATATTGGAGCTCCGTTATCTTTTAACAACTTTTCTACTTTTTCAAAACTTCCTTCTGCATTTTTAATTTCTTCAGAAACTAAGATATCAACTTTATCTAAAATATCTTTATGTGCCTGTTGAATATCCAATGCTAACTTCTCAGACTGTTCTGCTCTTCCTTTATAATAGGCAAGCTCTTTCTTAAGTTGTTCTTTTTCTATCTTACCCTCTGCAAGAGCTATATCTCGATTACGTATGAGGTCATTACTGAAAAAATATAAAACAGAAGTTTGCAAAACCCAATAAGCAAAAACCAAACAAAGACACAAAAAAACAACTTGCATCCATGGACGAACCGTCAATGAAGTCATTTTTTCTCCACTGCATATAATAACTTTTTTCTGTCGAAAATGCTTTTTCTTCATTTCAACTCAACCGTTGCATAATATTCACAATCTATTGAGGCTCCGTTCGTCTCAACGCACAAAATCTGTGGCGCTTTAGAGAGAGGCTCAAGTGCTTCTTCTGGTATATGAGAAAAAACAACACTTTTCCTCTGTCCATCCTTATATAAAGTTGCATTCATTGCTGTTCTATCGAAAATAAATTTAGGCGTATGAGCTTCGCCAGATTGTTTCTGAAATACAATCAAAAACTCATTAGCATAATTCATAAGTAAATCGTATTCTACTGATGCCTGTGTGTCCATTTTAAACTCTTTTTTTCTAGCCATTTTTGCGTTTGATTGTTAACAAAAGGGTAAACTTTTTCAAATATATTTTGATAATACATTTGTAACCAATTTTTTTCATCCTCTGATAAAGTTTTCTCATCGATCAGTTCATCACAAAAAGGAACAAAAGTCAACATTTCGAAATGATACATCCCCTTTTTATATTTCTGAATCGTCATCATATTTTCAATACGTATTCCAAATTTATTTTTCAAATAGAACCCCGGCTCATTTGTAATAACCATATTTTCCTGTAAGGGTTCTAACGCATATTTAGAAAAAGCAGGAGGTGTTTCATGGACATTTAAAAAAGCTCCAACGCCGTGACCTGTTCCATGGTCATAATCGACATCATCTTGCCATAAGAACTGTCTAGCTAAAGCGTCTAATTGAGCGCCGCTTGTTCCTTTTGGGAATATAGCTCGTGCCAACTGAATATGCCCCTTTAAAACTTGGGTATATCTTTTTTTCATCAGTTCCGTTGGTGTTTTCAAAGCAATTGTTCTCGTCACATCTGTTGTCCCACACAGATATTGACTACCTGTATCCAACAAATAAATTGCCGCATCTTTTAAGGATGTTTCTTTCTCTGAGTGAGGCTCATAATGAGGTAAAGCGGCATGAGCTCCTACAGCAGAAATGGGGGCAAAACTATTTCCCTGATAATCTTCATTCTCTTTTCGGAAGGCCTCTAATTTAGAAAGAATTGATAATTCTGTATATCGTTCAAAATCATCTTCCATTTCACAGAAAAACTGACATAAGGCTATACTTTCTTTAATTGCAGCCTTACGCATTCCGTCTATTTCCACTTTATTTTTTATTCCCTGAGAAACAGAAAAAGGATTTTGCATTAAACGAATAGATGCGCCCGCTTCAATTAAGCTTTGCTTAATTTTAACAGGAGTCTGATAAGCATCAATTCCAATTACCTTTCCTTTAAAGCTTTCAAATAAGTCTGGTGTTAATTCTTGAACTTTGCCTGAGGCCGAAACGAAACATCTTCCTAAATAAACTGGAGTAAAAGGAACAGCATCACTACGCTTATTAAGCAACCAAGAAACCGTATCAGGATTTGCAACAACAAATCCATCAACCTCTTTTTCTTTTAAGATACGCTTTATAGGTGTTACTTTTTGTCTAGTTGTTTTACCTGCATACTCTTTAGGATAAGAATAAACGTGTACTATCGGAGAACGAGGTCTATCAACCCAAAAACGATCGATTGGATTTTGAGGACATGGCCACAATTTTGCATTTCTTTTTGCACAAACTTCTGCCCATTTATCCACTTGAGCAACGGTATGAGACCATGGATCATATGCAATAATATAATTTTCTTTTACATATTTTGCCAACCATTCAGATACTGTTGTTTGACGAGGGACATGAATAACTTTAAATTTTGTTTGTTTTTTAGCTTGAATAACATATCGTCCATCTACAAACAAGACCGCTTGTCTTGGGGTAATAATGGCAAGTCCTGCAGATCCTGTAAAGCCGGTCACATAAGCAAGGCGTTCTTTATCAGGTGATAACATTTCATTCTGATATTCATCATCATGTGCGACAATTAAGGCATTTGCCCCAATTTTACGCAAATATGCTCTGATCTCTTTTAACAAGGAGCGTCCCCCATTCTTTAATTTTTTCTTGACTGACATAAGTTAAGCCAACTTTCTTATGAGCGTCCATTACCCATCTTTGTTGTCTATTGAGAAAACCTGATAAAATAGCATATCCACCTGGATTTAAATGCTTAAATAAGTCTGGCGCCATTTCCATAAGAGGTCGAGCTAAAATATTAGCAAAAATCAAATCATATGTTTTTGTTACCTTTTCATAGCCTTCGCTTTGCCATGTTTGAATATGGCTTGCCACACCATTATCTCGAATATTTTTACTTGTAACACGAACCGATTCTGGATCAATATCGACTGCATCAACACACACATCGCCATTAAGAGCTTTAACAGCTGCCATAGATAAAATTCCTGAACCACATCCCATGTCTAAAATTGTCTTAGGAGTTGTCATTGTTAGAAGTTTATCAAACATGATGAGACACCCTTGTGTTGTTGCATGCTCTCCAGAACCGAATGCTGTTGCCGCATCAATCTTCATTGATATTTTATCGGCAGGAGGAGACTCTTTAATATGAGAGCCGTAAATATAATATCGGCCAATAGAAATTGGCGGGAAACTAACTAAACATTCTCTCAACCAATTTTTCTTGGGAATAGGCATCAAATCTAATTTTGGTTCCGGAATACCAGCACTCAGAGCCGCTATAGCCAGCGTAACTTGCAACGCATTTCTATCTGGCTCACCCTCAAAAATAGCTTCGATTTTCCATTTGCCTTTATCTGGTCCTTTTTCTATAAGAGAGATGAGCATTGCAGAGGCATAAGGATCTAACGCTCTATCAAAATACTGCAAAGCTGCTTCTGGAATAATAAAAATACTCTGATAATTGAGGCCTTGTTCTGTCATTTCATATTTACCAATTCTTCATATACTTTCAAAGTCTTCTCACACATTTTAGATACAGAGAAGTAGGACCGAACAGATTCCATAGCAGCAACGGACATTTTCTTTCTATCGCCTAAGGACATATCCAGCATCATATCAAGCGTTTTTGCTAGAGCATCTGCATCTCCGGGCTTAACAAGAAAACCCGTGATACCATCTTGAATTGTTTCAGTTGCTCCGCCATGATCTGTTCCCACAACTAATCTCCCCATAGCTTGAGCTTCGGGAATAACTCTTCCAAAAGCCTCTGGGTCAGTCGAAGCTGAAATCACAATATCCGCCAACATATATGCAACTGGCATATCTGAACAATGTTCTCTGATAAGAACATTTGTCTCAAGGCCTAACTTTTCAATTTTTGTTTTTAATTCTTGATGATAATCATCTCGTCCTTGATCAGATCCGACAAACAAACAAGTGACAGCCTTATTCTTCATTTTTGATAAAGCCTCCAAAACAACCAAATGGCCTTTCCAGCGCGTTAGACGACCAGGAAGCATTAAAACGGGTTTATCAACAGGAACTTGCCATTTTTCTGCTAATTCGATAATACGTTCTGGCTTTACTTTAAGTGGATCAAACTTCTCGACATCAGCGCCCCGATAAATTAATCGTATCCGAGAAGAAGCAATATGATAATTATCTAAAATATGTCTTGTCACGAAATTAGAAATAGAAATAACAAGATCCCCAGAAGCCATTACCTTATTGTAAGGTTTCTTGAGCCATTTAGGTTTCATATTATAGACACCATGAAATGTTGTTAAAAACTTAACTCCAGGACATTTTTTTAAAGCTAATTTAGCAACCCAAGCAGGAGCTCTAGAACGAGCATGGACGATTTTAACATTTTTTTCTTTAATAATTTGCCTGAGTTTTAAAGCATTTTTCAAAATTTTAAAAGGGTTTTTAGAATGAACCGGCAATTGAATATGCTCAACGCCCATTCTCTTCAATTCATACGCCATAGGGCCACCATTTGAAACAACCAAATTAGGCCAATCTGCATTTTTTAAAGCTCTTGCTATTTCTATGGTTCCACGCTCAACACCCCCACTTTGTAAAGCAGGTAATATCTGCATAATAACAGGTTTATTCGTCATCATCCTATTTTATTCCGGTAGAACCTGTCTATCCTTACGAGAAGGAGCTCTTTGGATATAGCCTTTATCTTCCATACAGCGTCTATATACAGAAGGAACCATCGACCAGTCATCAGCTAAAGAATTAACATACACAGGTTGAGCTCCTGGATATGGGATGAAATTTGCCCATATTCCATTATTCGCATCATTATCAAATCTTAACTCTGGCAAAGGCTCTGTTCCTGGAGGCCATGCTGGTGCAGACCAAGGCCAATAATCTGCTTCAGCTAAACATTGGTTATGGTCTCTTGTAAACCACTGAGGTCCGACACCTTCTTTATACCAATAGAAAGTTGTTTGACCGCCACCACACGCAGCAAGTCCTGTTAAGAGCCCCATTACGAAGAAAATTTTAGCTATTTTTTTCATTACATGCCTCTTTAAAAATCCAAATCCGAATAACTATCTGGAGGTATCATACCAGGTAATCTATCCATTAGCAAGGATTGAAATGATGGACGTGATTTAATTCTTGCATACCATGCTTTTGTTTCAGGATAGATACTCCAATCGATTTCTCCTAAATAATCTAATACCGATAAATGAGCCGCAATATCAAAATCAGCCATAGAAATATGTGCTCCAGCTAAATAATTACGCCTTTCAGCGAGCCATTCCACATATTTCAAATGTCTTTTTAGATTTTGACGACCTGCTCGAATAATCAATGAATTAGGTTCTTTTTTACCTTGATATGTCTTTAATAACTTTTCATCTACCAATGTTTCATAAACTTCTTTATAAAAGAGCTCATCAAACCAAGCGATTAATCGACGAACTTCTGCACGGAAAACCGGGTTATCTCCTAATAAATCCATCCCCGTTCTCGTTTCATTTAAATATTCACAAATAGCCTGATGCGCACTCAAAACTGTCCCGTCTACATCGATTAAAACAGGGACTTCTCCTGCTGGATTTAACTTTAAAAAATCAATTCGACGTTCCCAAGGCTTTTCAAATTGAAGTGCATGTTCTATCCCTTTTTCAAACAAACATAGCCGAACCTTTCTTGAAAAAGGGCAAAGAGGATAATGATATAAAACTACACGTTCTGCCGTCATTTTTTCTTTATTAAACTGCACACACACAAACTTGCTTTTTCGCTAGGCGTCAAAGCTTCATTTTTCCCTAATTTTGATAAAATATGTTCAGCTTTATTCATTTCTGACGCACCCGACACATTTATCAACTCTTCTAATTTACACACAATTTGATTAGGATTGCAACTTTCTTGTAACAATTCTGGTATAATTTCTTCATTTGCTAAAATGTTTATGAGATTTACATATTTTATCTTCAACAAGCGGCGAGCTAACCAAGCAGATACTTTACTAACATGATATGCAATAACATGAGGAACTCCTGCCATCGATAATTCTAAACTGACAGTACCTGAAGCTGCTAAAGCAATTGAACTTGCGGCAAAAGCATCGTACCTTTCTTTTTCTCCTGAAACAATTATGACCTGTACCGGCCAGTTTTCAGTCATCTCTCGAACACGTCGCTCAACGGTTTGAACTGTTGGGATAACAACAACCAAATGCGGATGAGTTCGTTTCATCAACGCAACAACTTGTTCAAAAATAGGAAGCAGATACTGAACCTCATTTTTACGACTACCAGGTAATACCGTCATAATAAAATCATTGTTTAACAACCCATATTTTTCTCTAAAATAATTTTTATCTCCTTTATCGGCACCGCCCTCAATGACAGGATGACCAACATATGTTGAAGGCATACCATATGGATCAAAATATTTCTTTTCAAATGGCAAAAGCATCATCAAATGGTCTACCCATTTTTTAATTTGTTCTGCTCGTTTAGCTTTCCATGCCCAAACTTGAGGAGCCACATAGTGTATATGAGGGATAGAAACATGGCGTTTTTTTAAACCTTGATGTATTTTAATCGAAAAAGACCAACTATCTATCGTAACAACAATATCTGGTTGAACTTTTTGAATATCATCAAGTGTTTGTTTAATCCTTTTTAATATACGTGGAATACTTGGTAAAACTTCTAAAAATCCCATAACGGATAAATCAGATATATCAAAAAGGCTTTTCAACCCTTCTGACTGCATTGTCTCTCCACCGACACCATAGAACTCCACAGATTCTTTTTGTGTTTTTCTAAGCGCTCTCATTAACCTAGAGCCAAGCAAATCTCCAGAAGGTTCTCCTGCAATTAAATAAACTTTTATTGGTCTTGGCATGTCTCATCTATTCCTATCAAAAAGAGACCTAGTTCATTAGCTTTTTGAACAACCTTTGCCTTATTCACAATAAAAGCACTTTCTTTTTCTACTGCGATACCCGCTAAGCCATATTGAAAAGCATTTTCAATTGTTTTAACACCAATTGTTGGCAAATCAGCTCTCCGTTCTTGATGCGGTTTTTTTACTTTTACTAAGACACCTTTAACAGAACTTCTATGCAAATTTTGACATCTTTTTATAAGAGCATCAGTCCCTTCAATGGCTTCCACTCCTAAAACTAATCCATCCGCAACAATAACAGATTGTCCGACATCGGCTTGACCTAAAATTTTAGCGACAGAATATCCTTTTGAAATATCTTCTTTATTTTGTTTCGTCGGTTTTATATTTCCGTATAAACCAACCTGAGAAAGGCTATCTGTTAGGATTTCATCTGCTCCAATCACATGAAATCCATCTTTTTCTATCTCATGAATAATAGCCTTTAATAAACCGTCATCGCCTAATGACTTAACACCAGCTTTAGCAAAGAATTTAAGTCCTCTCCAATCTGGACAAAGTTCTGATAATGTTGGGCGTCGAACCGCCCCAATCATTAAGACATCCTCTACTCCATTTTCATGAGCCAACTCAAAAGACTTGCCAACAGCCCCCAAACGAACCCAAGTCGCATCTGAGGGTATCAAAGAAGGATCTGCATGTCCTTTTAACGCCATAACGAAATAAGGTCGACCTTGTTGTTGGCAAGATTCAATAACTAATTTAGGTAATTCCCCTGCTCCAGCAACAATCCCTAACTTTCTCATCTTTATCCAATTTGTGGCTGTAATATGTTATTTTTAGATGGATTTTGAACAAATTTAATCACATCCTGAACCAGTGGATTTTCTTTATACTCCTCAGCTGTAGCAATTCGCTCAACACGTTCACCAAAATTACCTTCACTATTGAAAAATAAATCTTGATATGCTCTTTGCAATCCCATGATTAAAGGAGTAGGAACACTCGCCCGTCTCAGGCCAACTAAATTTAAGCCACTTAATCCAGAGCGAGGCCCTCCCATAACAATACCATAAGGGATAACATCTTGCGCAATACCGCACATACCGCCGATCATAGCCCCTTTACCAATATGCGTAAATTGAAGAACTGCAGATAAACCTCCAATAATAGCTCTATCTTCCACTTTAACATGCCCCGCCAAAGTCGCATTATTACTCATAACAATGTCATTTCCAAGAATACAGTCATGTGCAATATGACTTGCAACTAAAAATAAATTCCTATCTCCAATAATTGTAATTTTGTTATCAACATCAGAGCCAACATGAGCTGTCACATGCTCCCGAAATGTATTGTCATTTCCTATAATCAATTTGGCATCAGGCGCATTACTTCTTTTATGTTGCGCTAACGTACCAATCGCACAAAATGGATAAAAGGTATTTCGTTCTCCAATTTCTGTACATCCATCTAACACAACGTGCGATATTAACTTACAACCACTCCCTAATTTAACATGAGGACCTATTGTACAAAAAGGACCTATTGTCACATCATCGGCTATGCAAGCTTGAGCATCGACGATCGCTGTGGGATGAATATTTGTCATAGAAATCTCCTTTTATTTTTGCATAATCATAGCACTAAATGTTGCTTCCGAAACAAGCTGACCATCAACATATCCCTTACCAGAGAATTTATAAACATTCCGAACAGCTCTTTCTTTTTGAACATGAAATTCTAATCTGTCTCCTGGTATGACGGGTTTTCTGAACTTAACAGCATCTATTGTCATAAATAAAACACCACATTGTCCACGCTCTTCTTTAGGCAACGCCGTTAAAACGATAACACCTGAAGTTTGAGCCATTGCTTCTATCTGTAAAACACCTGGCATAACTGGGTTGTTTGGAAAATGCCCTTGGAAAAAAGGTTCATTCATTGTAATATTTTTAATTCCTATCCCAGACTCTCCAGGAACAACATCTTTAATCTTATCGACTAATAAAAAAGGGTATCTATGAGGTATCATTTCCATAATCTCATGAATACCTATTTCTTTAATCATTTCTTTCTGTTCTTCTTGAATTTCAGACATTTTTTAGCTTTCCTTTTTTACTTTACTTTCTTTTATAAATTTTTGCAACATAACATTCATTCGCATCCAATCCGTATGAGCAATAGCTGGACTTCCTGCAACAACTTGTCCTGGTTCAACATCTCTCATAACGCCTGATTGAGCTCCTATTTTAGCTCCAGAACCTATTTTAAGATGTCCCGCAAAACCTGACTGACCTGCAGTAACAACAAAATCCCCAAACTCACAGCTACCTGCAATTCCTGTCTGAGAAACAACGACACAACAACGCCCTAATTTAACATTGTGCGCAATTTGAACCAAATTATCTATTCGTGTCCCATCGCCAATAACTGTATCACCCATAGCTCCTCTATCAACCGTTGTATTGGAACCTATTTCTACATCATTGCCTATAATAACTCGGCCAAGTTGAGGAACTTTTGTTGGACCTTTCATACCCATTGCAAAACCAAAACCATCTTGTCCAATTTGTGCCCCAGGATAGATGTACACTTTATGCCCTGCCAAACAATGGCTAACTGTCGCATTCGCACCGACTATACATCCATCTCCCATTTCAACACCTTCTTGGATAACGGCATTTGCTTGAATATGGCATCCTTTTCCTAACTTCACATGTGCACCTATAAATGCACCTGCATCGATTTGGCTTCCCTCTCCTATTTGAGCTGTCTCATCAACATAAGCTTTAGAAGAAATCTCTCCTTTTAACTCTCTAGGATAAAAAGCCTGTGCAACCAATCCATAGGAGCGATGAGGGTCATTAGAAATAAGAACGGCCATTCCTTGCGGGACGTATTGTATAAACTTCTCACTCGTAATACAAGCTGCGGCCTTAGATTTCATCAAACTGTCACGAACGGATGGAATAAATGCCCAAGTAATATCTTTCTCTGTAGCTTCATCCAATCCAGCCACATCTTCAATAAGTTGCTCAGGATTAACTCCTTCTGCCAAACGACATTCTGATATATCTGCTAATTGTTGAAGCGTAAATGGACCGGATTTTTTGAAAAAACGCTTATCTGCCATAATATATTCCTCTTTTATTAAAATCATTGATACTTTAAATGATAATGTATGTGATTATTTTACTCTATTCAACAATAAAATAATCTTTTAGATATATTTTTCATCAAGTTCAAATAGAAAAGTTACTGTTCTATATAGCCTAGAACCCTGTACCAAAATTTAACCGGAAAACTTCCGTCTCATCATAGTCTTCTTTAACAATTGGGAAGCCTAAATCTATGTTGATCGGGCCCATAGGCGATTGCCATAAAATACCCGTCCCCACAGAAACACGAGGTGTACTATTATAATCTATCGTATCTTTAGCATAATGACCATCCGGTTTTCCTAACATACCCGCATCTATAAAGACTTTACCCTTAATACCAAATTCAGAAGGAAGACCTAATGGAAACATTAATTGTGTCGAGGCTATCAATCGCCAGTCACCCCCTAAAGCATCACCTGTCGCCTTGTCTCGAGCCCCAACGCCAGCAATATCAAATCCTCTCAATGTTGAACCGCCTAAGTAATATCTATTATTGATGCGAACTTCTTGATTCAAGCCATAGATATAACCAGCCGACCCTGAGATAGACAAAACCCACTCATCCATAATCTCATAATATTGCGCAGCATTTACATTGACTCGTATAAATCGAGTATCGCCTCCTAAACCAGCTAAATCTAACCCTAAGGAACTATAAAAACCTTCTGTCGGATTAAAGACATTATCACGCGTATCATAAGATAACACTTGCCCAATCATAGAGACCAATGTTTTGCCTTCTTGTTCTTTAATATAAATTGAAGCATCACTATCTATATCTGTAATGTTATCTCTTTGTAATGTATATTTTACTGTTTGACGAACACGCTCTGAATAATCCCAGCCAGAACGCAAAGCGCCTCCGGTTGTTTTTGCTTCATAAGAACTATCATCTGTATAGTCTCTATCAATATGGAATAAATCAAATCCTGCAGATATGGGCAAATCCATAAAGTAGGGATCTGTATAACTTAAATCAACTTGTGTCTCATTATCTGAGGTAGAAGCGGTAACCCCGACAATCTTTCCAGTACCCAAGAAATTTCTTTCTTGAACGCCTACTTCAAAAAGAAGTCCATCATATGTTGACCACCCGATACCGACATTAAATGCGCCTGTAGATTTTTCCGAAACATCAACGGCAATATCGGTCTTGTCTGGAGCATTCGCAACAGGTATTGTCCGTAAATTAACTTTATCAAAATAACCTAAATTCTCTATTCTTTGACGTGAACGACGAATTTTGTCTGTATTAAACGGATCTCCCTCATTTAAACGAAACTCCCGACGTATAACTTTATCTAAGGTGCGACTATTCCCTGTAATATCTATTTTATTGACGAAGACACGTGCTCCTTCTTTAATCTTAAAAGTAACATCGGCAACATGTGTTTTATCATTCTTTTTAAATTGAGGAACAACCTCAACAAAAGCATATCCTTCTCTTCCTAACTCATCCGTTATATTTTGAATGGTCTCTTCAATATAATCTGCATTATATATTTGACCTTTCCTAAAGCTAATTTGTTTTTCTAATTTTTGAACGTTGGCTTCTGGTAAAGTAACTTGAATATTCGCAGTACCAAAACGATACCGAGCCCCTTCATGAAGGTCAAATGTAACTATAAAATTGTTTGTTTTTTTATCCGTCGTTACAGAAAGATTCGTTACTTCAAAATCCATATACCCTTTGCGATAATAAAAACGACGCAACATTTCTTTATCATACTCTAACCGATCCGGATCATATGTATCTGTACTTGAAAAGAACCGATACCATTTTTTTTCTTTGCTAATTAATTCCTCTCTTAAATCAGAGGATGAAAAATGTTTATTCCCGACAAATTTTATTTTTTCAATATAGTTTTTCGGACCTTCATCTATCTTATAAAGAACTTCAACACGATTTCGACTCTTTTTTTCGACTTCTGTTGTTATTTGAGCAGAATATAAACCCATTCGTTGATAAATTGTCTTAAGCCGTCTCACATCTTCTTTCAATTTTGTCGGCGTATAAACATCTCTTTCTTTCATATGAATTTCATTCATAAGAACTTTCTCTTCTATCTTATCATTCCCTTCAAAAGAAATATAAGACACTATCGGACGCTCTGAAACGGTGATAGTTAGCGTTGTTTCATTAACATCTAGTTTAACATCGGAAAAAAAACCCGTCTTATAAAGCTCTTTCAATGCCTGATCCAATTGGCGTTGAGAAACCTCATCCCCTTCTTCAAATGGTAGATAAGATAAAACTGTGGACGGTTCCATCCTTTGTACACCTTTAACTTTTATAGCTTTAATCTGTGTATCAGCAGAAACTGAAGATACTATAAAAAAGACAAATAAAAGGATAAAACCTATTTTTCTTATCATATTCCTAAAATTCTTCCGATCACACGCGGAATATCCTTAAATAAAGTAAATGCAAAAACAAAAATAAGTACTGCCATACCAACACGCAAGAGAACCATTTGGATTTTTTCACTTACAGGCTTACGAATAACAGCCTCTACAGCATAAATTGCTAAATGCCCTCCATCTAGCAAAGGAACTGGCAATAGGTTAACAAAACCTATACCAATGGACACTTGGACAATAAATAAAACGAAGACCAAGAAACCTGCCTTAGCTGCATCTCCTGATGCTTCTGCTATACCAATAGGTCCTCTCATATCATCAGCAGAACGTTTTCCTGTTAAAACTTGTCCTAAATAAACAAGCGTATCAACTGTTATTTCATACGCCATGACAGAAGATTGTACGAATGCTTTATGAACTGGATATTTCTCAAAAGTTGGCTCTACATCAACTGGAGCAACGACACCTAACTGAGGCATATCACCTTCTTTTTCAATTTTGGGAAGAACTTTCAAATCAAAAACTTGACCATTACGATTGATTGTTAAAGTCATTTCTTTCCCAAATTTCGAAATAACGATAGCTCTTTTTAAATCTGTAAAATCATCTACTGGTGCCGCATCAATAGCTAAAATGGTGTCTCCTTTTTGTAACCCTGCTTCTTGCGCTGCTGATTGAGGCAAAACCTCGCCGACGACTGGAGGAATACGAACATAACCAACTGTTGCCAAAATAATCGTTAACGCGATAATAGCAAAAAAATAATTCATGAATGGGCCGGCAAAAATAATCAACGCTCTTTTCCACAAAGATTGAGCCATAAACGTATGTTTTTTTTCTTCTTCGGTTAGGCCTTCATCTGATTTTTTCATACTGGCAGCATCTTCATCTCCGAGCATCTGAACATACCCACCTAAAGGAATGGCACATATTCGCCATTCTGTTCCTTTTTTATCTTTTCTACTCCATAACTTTTTCCCAAAACCTATAGAAAAAGCGATGACTTGGACACCGCAACGACGAGCTGCAAAAAAATGCCCCCATTCATGAACAATAACAACAATAGATAGAACAAATAAGAAGGAAACTAAATATCCTCCAAAAACCAAAATATCTGTCATAAATTTAAAATCCCTAAGTTATTTAACAATAAGAATAAAGCGACGACTGGAGCTGCAAACAACAGCCCATCCACACGATCAAATATTCCGCCATGCCCCGGAATTAAATCACTTGAATCTTTTATGTTTAAGTATCTCTTGATACTTGATTCAAAGATGTCACCGATTTGTGAAATGATAGCTAACACAGCACTAGATCCGACAAAGAACGACATCGACATATTACTTTGGTAATGAAGGTTCATAAAAGATACAAATTCATATGTAACGAAACAAGCAGAAATGATGCCTCCGATAAGACCAGCCCAAGTTTTTTTAGGACTAATTCTAGGTGCAAGCTTAGGACCGCCAATACTTTTTCCAAATACATAGCCTCCGATATCTGTTGCCCATACGACAAATAAAACCCATAGTATAATATCTGAGCTGTAATCGAAGTTAATATATCCGAGATAAATCATACTCATTAGAGGAATACAAATGTAGAAAATCCCGAAAGAAAGCAATACTTTTTTACCTGATTTAAAATAGATAAGTAAGGCTGATAATAACATCATAACTAAAGAAGTCGCCGGATAATCGGCTCCCATAAAAACCACCATCACTGCTGTGACCGCCATGATAATTGCAATAGACGTGGTTTTACCTGCAATCATTTTTTCCCATTCCCACGCCATCAGTGCTCCCATAATTGCAACCATAATATCATATGTTGGGCCAAAGTCTCCATCCCCATATAGAATAGCCGCCAAAACAATAGGTGCTAAAATAACTGCAGATATAATCCTTAAAAATAAATTACTTTTCATCTTCACTCCATTTAATAGAAATGTTTTTCAGAAGTATAAAGGCCTCCATTTCGTTTGTCAAAAATATTATTACACAACAATATAAAAAAGCAACTTAAACTTCCCTTTTTCAAAGATCTCATACATAAGTATATGGAATTTATGTACTTGATTTTTATGAGAGAAGCATATATGTTGTCTCTCGAGGGAAAAATGAAGCTAAAATACACATCAAAAAAGAAACGCTATACTTTAACTATTCTATTGAGCATTGTGCTTACACTTCTTCTAGCTCCTATTTATACAAATAATCACATCTCAGGGAGCATCTTAGAAACGCGATTAAATAACGTTGCTCGTATTGATATTTTTAATGCTGGAACAGCCCACAACAGAATAGAAATTTTAGAAACTAATCCCCACATCTTCGTTCAATATCCTAATTGGTGTCGTTATAATAATGGTCAATGTACAATGCTTGAAGCTATGGCACACTATAAATGGAATGCTTATACCGTAAAATTTAAAATTATTCATGATGGACTTATAACAATTGGGTTTAGAGGACCTGATAAAGCTTTTAAAAATGCCCGTTTCCCTATAATTGTAGATTATAAAAACATCCTCTTAAATAACAATGTTATTTCCTCTTCCTCTGTAAAAACTTGGCATGATGCGCCTTATAATTATTCTTTCCAAGCTAAAAATGGAGACATTATTTCTGTTTCTTTTAAAACCAGAAGACATCATTTACGACTTTCAGACTTTCTAGATATTTATCAACTAAATTTTCACCTGTTATTTTGTATTTTCATTATTTCTTTTTTAATTTCTTATAAGCTCGTTCAATATATCTCCCGATTTAAAATTACAGAAAAAACAAGTGTAGCTGATATTATTTTTATTTGCATCTTTTTCATTTTATTAGTATTCCCTATGACATACATCCATAAAGACGCTTGGCTCTCTGATGAAAATAGAGGCGCAAATCAATACATTCCTCTTTTTGCTAATCACCATTTTAATCTTCAATACGGCCCTCAGCTTGAAAGTTGGTTTAATGACCACTTTAATGGTAGACGTCAATTGATGAGATTAAATACACGCATTCAAAAAATGAACCGTGTTATTTCCAATAAACTCGCTATTTTCGATACGCATACAAATTGGATTTTTAATAAATCTCAAACGAATCAAATTGTCTTTCCTGACTATAATCAGCCTTTATTAGACTCTTTAGAAAATTTCCATCAGTTCTTATCTAAAAATGGTATTTCTTTTTACTTATTTATTGTTCCTAGTAAAACAGATGTTTATGCAAAATATGTACCTGGATATAAGAAAATACCACCTATCCAAAATGAAGAACAAATTAATTTCCTACAAAAAAACGCATCTTTCCCTGTAATTTTCCCATTAGACGAACTTATCAAAGGAGCTGATAAAGATTTTGTCTTTTTTAAAACAGAACATCATTGGACAGAATGGGGAGCTTACATTGGTTATAAGAGTCTTGTAGAAGAAATACAAAAAGACTTTAATATCGTATCCCTTACAAGTGAAAATGATTATACTATTTTCTATGACAACCGAGTCCGTGGTGATTGGGATCGACAATTTGGAAAAGGACAAACTTTTCAAATAATGAACTTACCTTACAGTGCTAAAAAGCTACTCGATACCACCTATAAGTACTATACACCTAAAAAAGAAATCTATCCCCAAATAACGGATATTCCTCATTATAAGACAAAAATCTTTAATAATACTGAAAAAAATATAGCTCCACTAAAGGTCTTCTTAGCTGGAACAAGTATGAATGAAAACTTACTTCAATTCTTACCATATAGTTTTCGAGAAGTACTTTATTATCGATTAAATAATGTTCAAAATATTTCTTATCAAGATGGGTTCAAAATAAAAGCACATTATGAAAACGATATTTTAAAACATAAACCTGATATTTTTATTCTGTCTATTAACTCAGAAAATATTCCCGAACTATTGAATCTAATGAAGGACTAAAACATGCTCTTTTCGTCAATGACATTTATCTTCTTATTTATGCCAATTGTTTGCATCATATATCTTCTGGCTAGAAAAAACCTTCAAAATATAATCCTCCTTTTAGCTAGTCTTCTCTTTTATGCTTGGGGTGGCCCCAATTATCTTGCTATTATGTTATTAACTATTCTTATCAACTATATAGCAGCTTTATTCTTAGAAAAAACAACAAAATATAAAAAACTTTTTCTCTTTTTAACAATATGTGCAAACCTGGGAATTCTTATTTACTTTAAATATTGTACCTTTTTAATTGAAAATATAAATAGCTTACTTCAGTTGGATATTCCCCTTTTAGAAATTATTATGCCTATTGGTGTTTCTTTTTATACTTTCCAAGCAATGAGCTATGTTATCGATGTTTATAGAGGAGAAGTAAAAGCTCAACGAAATATTTATAAAATAGCTCTTTATATCAGCCTTTTCCCTCAACTCGTTGCGGGTCCTATTGTAAAGTACCATGACATAGATCATCAAATCGATAACCGAACCGTCAATTTCCGAAAAGTAACATATGGTGTTAAAAGATTTATTATTGGTTTATCTAAAAAAATGCTTTTAGCTAATACATTAGGCGTCGTTGCAGATAAAATTTTTTCTCAACCGGTGGAACAGTTTGACACCGCAACCGCTTGGATTGGAGCAGTTGCTTATGCATTACAACTATTCTATGACTTTTCTGGATATTCCGATATGGCCATCGGATTAGGATACATTTTTGGTTTTAAATTCTTAGAAAACTTTAATTATCCTTACATTTCAAGGTCCATTACAGAATTCTGGAGGCGGTGGCATATTTCTTTATCTACTTGGTTTAAAGAGTATTTATACATTCCTTTAGGGGGCAATCGAATTTCTCCATCTAGAACATATATCAATTTATTTATTGTTTTTTTAGCAACTGGTATTTGGCATGGAGCGAGTTGGAACTTTATTTTTTGGGGCTTATGGAATGGATTCTTTATCATATTAGAACGAATAACAAATTGGCATAAAAAAGAAGGAGCAGTTATTCAAATAACACAACATATCTATACGATATTTATATTCTTAATCGGATGGGTTATGTTCCGCTCTGAAACCATGCCTTATGCTTGGGAATACCTCAAAAATATGTTTGGTCTTATCCCTGAACATGACATAGCTTATGATTTAAGTTATTACATCGATCATATTGAGATGATTACCTTTAGCATTGCAATTCTTTGCTCTATGCCTGTTTTCTCTAAAATACTTGCGTTATCCGATAAACATACACTTGTTAAATGCTTTGTTAATACATGGCTCCTCATCTTGTTTATTGTATCAACAGCGATGATAGCCTCATCAACCTATAATCCATTTATTTACTTTAGATTTTAGAAAAAGTGCTTTATTTAATTTTACCGAAACGTCTATCGCGTGAAGCATAAGCTTCAATAGCTTTATCTAGCTCTTCTGCCGTAAAATCTGGCCAATATACTGGCGAAAAATACATTTCTGCATAGGCTAACTGCCATAGCAAGAAATTACTAATCCTCTGTTCACCACTGGTACGAATCATTAAATCAGGATCAGGTATTCCAGCTGTATCCAACATTTCTACTATCGTTTCCTCAGATATATCTGAAGGCTCTAATATTCCGTCTTTAACATGAGTTATAAGTTTTTGAACTGCACGCTTTAACTCATCTCTACCGCTATAACTTAAAGCAAGAATTAAATGATATTTGTCATGTTCAAAAGTTATTTTTTCAAGTCTATTCATTTCATCTTGAATATCTTGAGGAAAGCGTTTGCGATCTCCAATAAAATGAATGCGAACAGACTTTTTTTCTAATTCAGATAAATCTTTTTTTAAATACTGCCGAAATAAATTTAATAAAGTATCTACCTCTTCAGAAGGCCTTTTCCAATTCTCTGTCGAAAAAGCATAGAGTGTAATATATTTAATATCTCTTTTCTGAGCTGCCTCTAAAATACGTGTGACAGTCTCGGCCCCTTTTCGATGCCCTTCCGTCCGAGGCAACCCCCTTGATGTTGCCCACCGACCATTACCATCCATAATAATTGCAATATGTTGGGGAACTAATGCCATCCTATACCTGTTTAATTTCTGTTTCTTTTGTTTTAAGTAAAGAATCCATCTCTTCTATTGCCGTATCTGTCATTTTTTGAATTTCATCTTCATAACGTTTTTGATCATCTTCAGAAATTTCGCCATCATTTTTAAGCTTTTTAATCTTATCTAAAATATCTCGACGAATATTCCGAACGGCGATTCGACCTTCTTCTGTGTATTTTCCTGCTACTTTAACAAGCTCTAAACGTCTTTCTTCTGACAATGGAGGCAAAGGAATACGAATTTGGACACCATCATTCATCGGATTTAGGCCAAGATTAGCCTCCATAATCCCTTTTTCGACATTTTTTAGTAAATTCTTATCCCATACAGATACAGAAAGCATTCTAGCTTCCGGAACACTAACAGTTCCAACTTGATTAAGGGGAACAACTGCCCCATACGCATTAACCATAACACTATCTAACAAACCTGTTGATGCACGACCTGTACGAAGACCTGCAAATTCCTTCTTCAGAGCTTCAATAGACTTGCTCACACGTTCTTGCATATCTTGTTTTAATTCATTAAAATTCATAAATACCTCTCTTTTTAGGATTCTACATTCTTCATAACAGTATACACGCCTTTTCCAAAAATAACATCTTTAAATGCACCTGGACGGCTCTGATTAAAAACAATCACAGGCAAATGAGCATTAGAAGCCATAGAAACAGCCGTTGCATCCATTACTTTTAATTTCCGATTTAAGACATCATCATACGAAACAACATCATAACGTTTGGCATGCGGATTTGTTCGAGGGTCTGAATCGTAAATACCATCAACTTGTGTTGACTTTAAACAAACATCACACTCCATTTCTGTCGCCCGTAAAACAGCACAAGTATCCGTTGTAAAATAAGGATTTCCTGTTCCTGCTGCAAAAATAACAATCCGATTTTTCTCTAAATGATGAAGAGCCCGCCGACGAATATACGGTTCAGCAACAGCTGTAATAGGTAAAGCTGATTGGACACGCGTGTCCACCCCTGTTTTTTCCAAAGCCTCCTGTAAAGCCATCGCATTCATAATCGTTGCTAACATCCCGATATAATCCGCAGTTGCACGGTTCATACCATTCGAAGCACCAGCAACACCTCGGAAAATATTTCCCCCGCCGACGACCAAACACAGTTGAACCCCGCAATCATGAACACTTTTAATTTCTTGAGCCAATCGATTTAAGACAGGCGGGTCAATAGCGTTCTTTTCGCCCATTAATCCTTCTCCAGAAATTTTAAGTAAAACACGACGATAGCAGGGTTCTTCTGTCATTTTTTTACTCCTTTAAAAGAAGACTATTTATTTAACTGTGCATTAACCTCTGCAGCAAAGTCTTCTTGTTTTTTCTCGATTCCTTCTCCTAAGGCAAAGCGAACATATCCTTTTAAGACAACCGGAGTTCCTAATTCCTTAGAAGCTTCAGCAAGGACATCTTTAACTTTTTTATCTGGATCCATAATATAAGCTTGTTCTAATAAAACGACCTCTTCATAGAACTTACGGATACGACCTTCAATCATTTTTTCGATAATATTTTCTGGTTTACCAGATGCTTTTGCTTGTTCTGCATATATAGACTTTTCATGATCAACAGCTGCTTTGTCTAAGCTTTCGATATCAAGAGCTTGTGGAGCCGCGGCAGCAATATGCATAGCAATTTGTTTTGCAACTTCTTGTAATTTTGCTGGATCAGCATCAGATTCTAAAGCGACGAGAACACCGATTTTCCCTAAATTTGGAGAAGCAACGTTATGAATATAAGAAGCAACAACGCCTTTTTCAACAGATAAAGAAGCTGTCCGGCGTAAAGTCATATTTTCGCCAATTTTAGCAATCAAATCTGTCAAATTATCCGCGATAGATTTTCCATTTAAAGAAGCTGCTTTAACAGCATCCAAATCGCCATTTTCTAAAGCTGCGTCAACCATGGCAAGAGCCATTTTTTGGAATTCATCATTTTTAGCGACAAAGTCTGTTTCAGAGTTTAATTCAATAACAGCACCTTTTTTACCTGTAGATTTCACGCCTACTAATCCTTGAGAAGCGACACGACTTGCTTTTTTCGCAGCAACGGATAAGCCTTTTTTACGTAAATAGTCAATAGCTCCTTCTAAATCGCCATTAGATTCTGTTAATGCTTTTTTGCATTCCATCATACCAGCACCGGTTTTTTCACGAAGTTCTTTTACAAGAGCTGCTGTAATTTCTGCCATTTTCTTTTTCCCTTCTTTTTTTTAAAAAGGGCAGCGACTTTGTGCCGCCGCCCTTACCTAATTACCAATAATTATTTATATACTATTCTGCGTCTTTAGGCTGTTCTTGAGCGACGACTTCCTCTGAAACAACAGCTTCAACAGGAGCTTCTTCTGCAGCGCCGACATCGACACCAGCAGCCTTTAACTCAGCTTGAATACCATCTAAGACAGCACCAGAAACTAAATCACAGTACAATTGAATTGCACGAATAGCATCATCATTCCCTGGGATTACATAATCGATATTATCAGGATCTGAATTACTATCACAAATAGCAATGACTGGAATATGGAGGCGATTAGCTTCTTTAATAGCCAACTGTTCTTTTAAGGTATCGATAACAAAGATAATATCAGGACGTCCATTCATATTTTGGATACCGCCCAAGGAAGCGAATAATTTTTCACGTTCACGAGCTAAATTCAAACGTTCTTTTTTCGTTAAACCTTCTAGCTCACCTTTTTCTGCCTTAGCATCAATTTCTTTTAATCTTTTAATAGACCCAGAAACTGTTTTCCAGTTTGTAAGCATTCCACCTAACCAACGGTGATTAACATAAAAAGCGCCACAACGATTTGCTGCTTCCATAACAATCGGAGAAGCTTGATTTTTAGTGCCGACAAAGAGGACTTTTCCACCCTTTGCTGCAACATCACGAACAGCTTCTAAAGCTCTATTTAAAGCAGGAACTGTTTGTGTTAAATCTAAAATATGAACACCGTCACGAACACCATAAATATAAGGTCCCATTTTTGGGTTCCAACGACGAGTGTGGTGACCATAATGAACACCAGCTTCAATTAATTGACGCATTGTAAATGTAGGAATTGACATTATAAAATCCTTTCTTTTCCAGTTATTCCTCCGCAGAACATAGAAATCTGAAACCGATCAGACACCGGAACGCCTTTACTAAAACACTTAGCTTAGCGCAATTCTGCGTGCGTTATGCGTTGTAAGTTATATCCGATTTCTTTTTAATTTGCAAGTCTTTTTATTTATTTTCAAATTCTTCTTTTAATTTTCAATAATAATTACATGCCTATTCAATTAGAACTTCTTGTTAAAAGGAGAGGATATCCTCTCCTTTTAATATATTCAAGAAGTTAAGACCTAATAACAAAGAGCGTAGCCATTGTTTTCTCTAGCATCCATACTTCCACTACCTAAATCTACTCGATAATTATAAACAAGTCCCCTCCCTCCACTAGACGACACGACATACCCTGATGGCCCTACGCCTCTCAAATTTCCACAAGTAGTGCCCCATATTCCGCTCCAATCAGGGCACATTTCTTCTATACTAGCTAAATGTCGCCCCCGCTCCTCACACCATTTCTTACTAGAGCCTACAGTCATAGAGATATTACTCCTACAATATTTATGGCCATTTTTGTTTCCAGTAACGACAATACCATCTTCGCATAAAGAAGTTACTTCACATACACCAGCTTGACATGTTCCAGACTGATTATCTGTTGTCGTACATGGGCCCCCGTCCTCTACATTTGTTAATGTCGGACATACTCCTAATGAGGCAACTGTCACTGTCTGACAATCCGTTGCTGTTAACTCTTCACAACATTGCCCTGCGATCTCATTATATGTCTCTCCAGCTTCACAATTCGGGCGGCAGGTTCCATCCGATTGACATGTACCATCACAGGTTGGAGTACACGTACGTGGGGTAATAGGATTTAATGAGCAACTCTCTTCTGTCGAACTCTCACAACACCCATTACCATTCAAATCCGAATGGGTTATCGTACTGATTGTCCCAATCTCTTTCGTCGGATTGCCACATACATCATCCGGAACCGTCAATGCACAACAACTCTCTCCTGAACACGTATCCGCTGCCGGACAGGGCTCACAGGTTTGTCCTGAACAATAACTACCCGAACCACAGCTAATCTTTTGAACAATCAGACACCCATTCTGATCCAACATATCATCCGTCGCTCCGCAATCCTTTATCGAAACAATCCCAGCACATGGATCAACAGGATCTGTACTTCCCCCTGAACTAATCCCCCCACTCGAACCGCCAGATGTGCCACCACCCGACGTAAGCGTCCCATCATACAAAAACATAAAGCCTATGTCTTGTGTCCCAGAACACGTCGTCGTTTCTTCGCTCCCAACATAAATCTTTTCGATTGACGGGTCGTTGACTTCTATGATCCGGTCGCAGACTTTTTCCGAAACAGCAGCGACTTTCACCACAAACCCGTCCGCATATGTTGTCGTGTCAATATCGTAAGAAAGTCCAGACTCAGAATAAAAATCTGCCGGAACCCTACCTTTGCCCGTATCCATCACATGCAATGCCAACAAATGCACATCATTGTAAATCGTATTCGCTCGATGCTTGTTCATCGCATAGGTAAAA
>CASECI010000047.1 GCA_949286465.1 uncultured Alphaproteobacteria bacterium
TTATTGGCTTTATATTTAGCAAAAGCCCATGTTAATCCCGCAATAGCAGCAACAGATAAGATACCGATAATTGCGAGTACACCGAGCATCTCTAGCATACTGCGACCACGTTGAGAAAGAGAAGAAGTGATTGAATTTAAAGGATTATCTCTCTGGGGGGGGGGGGGTGATATTGTTGTTATTGTGAATGAAGAGCATTTGAATTCCTCCTATCTATTCCTATTCTATTAGGAGATTTTTTTAATGTTGTCAATGAAGAAATTTATTTAGAATTCATGTGTAATTTCTGCATAATTAAATTTAGATTATTTTTATTGTTTAATTTATTAAGTTGTTCTATTGTTGGTTTATATTCTTTAATATCTTCTTCAAATAAAGACTTATAACGACCTCTTGAAATGATTTGCATCATTTGATTAGCATCTAAAACTTGATTTGTTTCCTTATTTTGATATGCTTCGTAACCATGTAATAATGCTTGCTGAATTCCATAACCGAATAATTTTTTTTGAAGTATATCATAGTCTTTTAAGGACGCCTTACAAGCTAATGTATAAGCAGTATCATCATCCAGCCCTTTTTCTTTTGCTTCTTCATAGGCTATTTTAGCATTGGGTAAATCTTCATTGAATGCTTTCCAGGTTTCAGGATATTTTTCTTTTTGTTTGTAAATAGTCTCAATTGATGATACATCTGCATCCATTTCTGAAGCTAAAGTTTTAGCTGAAAAGGCTAGAGGAGATAATTTTTGATTTTGAATTATTTTTTCTTCATGGAGATATTGTTCTAAATGGATAGTTTCATGAACGAGCGTTGATAATTGTTTTGCAATGCTTTTTTTAGGATTTAAAATTAATTCGTAAGATGTTCCTTTTAGTCCCTTACTTTGAGTTAAGTAGCCTCCAGATGGTTCTGGACTATCATTATAGCCAAATTTATCAACATATCCTACATGACATTTAGATTGAATTAAAGTTTGTATTCGCTCAGGGCCTTTATGCATATGATAAAATTCCTGAAATAAATAACGTAAATTTTTATTTTCCTCTGGGGTCTGCTTTTTTTGTAAAATAAGTTGGGAGTAAAGGTTTTCAAAATCAGCTTTAATATTGTGAGTAATATTAGTTTCTTTGGGTGCGCTTTGTGTTTTCGCGAATAACTGACTTGCTGGAGATAATACAGTAGCTCCAATCAAAGAAAAAGTAGCTAATTTCCTTTTTAAACTCATCTTTAACTTACCTTAATTCATTATATCACAAAAAATTAATAATAACAATCACTTAGTTAAATCAGACAAATTAGGTTTATGATAGTTGGGTCCTTTAGTAATTTTTCCATCATCTCGATAAATGGGTTTTCCATCAGGGCCTAATTTTGACATATTACTCTCGTAAACACGTTTAAAAATTTCATCGATAGGAAAGCCAAAAGAAACAGCAAATCCAAAAGAAACAAATAATAAATCCGCCAATTCCTTCATCATATTTTCTTGTGTTTTTTTACAAACAGATGAAGAAGATTTAATTTCTAGGATTGCATTTTGAATTTCTTCGAAAAGTTCGGTTGCTTCTTCTTTTATAAGAGTTTGTCTTAAGAGAAGTAGATTTTCTTGAAGTGGTGCATCAATGGGAATTCTCATGGCTTTGTGAAATTTTCTAGTTAATTTTTCATATGAACTCATTTTTTTTTATCTCCTTTGTTGAATAAATGAATATCTTACTAAAGATTAATAGAGAAAAAAAGTTGATTTTTTAAGTTAAGGGGTATATAAAGTAGCAAATATTATCGGAGTGTAGCTCAGCTTGGTAGAGCACTACGTTCGGGACGTAGGGGTCGTGGGTTCAAATCCCGCCACTCCGACCAATAGAATTGCTTCAATCAATTAATGCAAATTATTTATTTTTTATCTTTATTATTGAAATTTAATTTTAATTATATATACTCGCATACCAAATTATGAGAGATATTTCCGATGAATGCGATTGTATTAAAATTCTTTAAAAAAAAACATTGGGTTTCATTGCCGGCTATTTTCTTTTCAGGAATCATAGCTTTTTTAAGTTGTGCAGTTTATAACGTTCCTTTTCTAAAAGAAATATATCAGTCAGATATTTCTTTTTTTAATAAAGCAGTTATCTCTCTTTTTATGTTTGTAGCATTTTGGGGTATTTTTTATTTAATACAATTTCCCTATATAGGGAAAATTTTTATAGGAACAATATTTTTACTAAATTCAATAGCTTTATATTTTATTATTACATACCATATTATTATAGACAAAGTCATGATTTTAGCTGTTTTAGATACAGATCAAGGAGAAACTTTTGATTTGTTGAATCTAAAAATACTCATGTATTTTTTACTTTTAGGCGTTTTCCCCGTTATACTGCTTTTTAAGACAAAGATTTATTATCATTCCATGCCAAAAGAATTAATGAGAAAGTTATTTCTTTGTATTTGCATTTGCTTGCTTATATTTTCCTATGCTATGCCCAATCGTACAAATATTAAAAACTATATGAGAGAGCATTTTTATCTTCGATATATATTATTGCCCACAAGCTATATATATTCTTCAATAACAGGAATTTACATAGCATATATAGAAAAAGTTGATGTTGTCCAAGTGAACGAAAATCCTGTTGTTTCAAGGTATTGGGAACAAGATGGTAAGAAAAATTTATTTGTTTTTGTCTTGGGCGAAACAGCTAGAGATGCAAACTTTTCCTTAAGTGGATATGAACGAGATACAAATGCGTATTTAAATCCGTATAAGGATGATATGATTGTTTTCAAAAAAACGCATTCGACGTGGACGACAACACGTATTTCCGTCCCTTGCATCTTTTTACATTATACAAGAAAAACATTTAAAGAGCGTGCGGCCTCTTACACAGACAGCGTTTTAGATGTAATGGATCAAAATGGTTATCAAGTTATGTGGATTGAAAATGGTTCTGCTTGCAAGGGATTATGTAGGAAAATAGATGCAAGGGTCACTTGTTCTGGAAGAGATTGTTATGATATCAATCTTGTTAATGCTTTTGATGAGGAAGTTTTATCTGTTGAAAAAGATGCCTTTTTTGTTTTACACCAACGAGGGAGCCATGGGCCTTTATATTATAAAAGATATCCTCAAGAATTTGAAAAATATCAGCCTATTTGTAAAAATAATGATCTTAAAAAATGTAGTTATGAAGAACTGGTTAATGCGTATGATAACACGATTCATTATACCAGTTTTACTTTAGCAGAATTGATAAAAAAATTAGATTCACTAAAGGATAGATATAATCCTATTTTGTTTTTTACCTCCGATCATGGAGAGTCTTTAGGGGAGGGAGGTCATTATTTGCATGGTCTACCTTTTAAGACAGCTCCAGATTATCAAAAAGAGGTTCCTTTTTTTATTTGGATGCCAAAAAGCACAGAAGAAGCTCTCCATTTGGATAGGAAATGTTTAATAGAGCAAACGAAAAAACGAATTTCTCATGATTATATATTTCATTCTCTGCTTGGAATAACAGGAATTTCTGTTCCTGTGTATAATAAAGACTTAGATATATTCACGTCATGCAGGACAGACCTTTAGATGCGTTTTGCTAAATTTAGGATAATGTCTTCAGTTTCATGTAATTTTCTAACAAAATCAGCATGGTATCCATAAAAAGCATCACCTCGCGCAAAAATAGCTAATGATATTGCGTCGAACGGATTGTAAGCGATTCCATTGGCGAGATTTTTAAAATAAAGTTCTTCAAAGTTTGTATAGCATCTTAAAGTCCACTTATCCGGATTGCCTGGCTCATTATATCGACCATTTTGTCCTGTTATACTCGTAAAAAAAGCTTGAATTCTTTGAGCTGGGCAGGTTAATAACTCTGCCCATTTTAATCTAATGAGCTGCTTAGGATCTTTTAACCCATCCCAGTAGGTAAAACGTAAATCATTCGCTAATTTAATTGCATGTTGATAGCGTGTACCTTCATCCATATCAAAATAAAATTGTTGAATGGATTTTGTATCGTGTGTGTCTAGAGTGGCAACATCTATTGGTTTTGAATTCTTTAAGCGATACATATGATTATCGTCCCAAATATCGACAAATTGTGAAACAAGTAAACGACCTAATCCACATGTCTCTAAAACAGGGTCTAACTCTTTTGGGCGAGATCCAATGTCTTCTAAATAAATTTGTTTGTTGGAAAGGTTATTTTGTTTTGCGGCTTCTAAAAGTATTTTTTGTGTAGTCTCAGCAAATTCTTCTAAAGTCCATTTTGTATATTTTTGTAGAATGGGGTGTTCAGGAGAGGAGTAAAGACGACCATTGGGTTGTGTCGCATCTTTATAGATAACATAAGGATTAACAAATCCGATATAGTGATCTATGCGTAATCCTCCAGAATAGTCTTTCATTGTGTCACTAATGAGATTAAAAAGGATTTTTCCAGCAGGTCCTAACTTTTTTGATGAAGAAAAAAGGAAGGACGGGTCAAAAATTTTAAAGTTCCAATTCCTAGCTTTTTCTGAAAAGGCGTCAGGTGGAGAACCAAGTGTAAAGTCTTTTAAAAAGTAATTCGAATTTTTTTGATAAATAGAATGAGGTATTTGAACTTGTAAGTCTCCAATATAAGGAAGAGGTTCTAAATGAAGAAAGTCTTGAATTAAAATTTCTAAGAAAGAATCATAAGATAAAATACTATTCGAATTTTTATAAGCTTCTTTTAGAGCTAAATCATATGAATATGAAACTTGATTAAAGTCTATTTTTTCTTGTTTTTTCTGTATGTTATATATATTTTCTAATGTTTTATATGAAATTAAATTTCGTTCACACAAAGCTTCTAAGGGAATAAAAAAAGGATTATGCTTTTTTTCAGAAAAATAAGGGGAGTAATTTGTTTCTTTAAATGTTTTTCCTCCTGGACCTAATAAAATCTTATGAATAATCCCATGAAAAAAAGAAGCAACTTTTTGTGCTCCTTTCCCATATGGTGAGCCTATACCTGTATTTTGAGCTTCTGATTCTGGAGGCATACAAGGACCAGGTAGGCCCATTGTCATTTCTTTATCTAGAATTTCATAACCTTTTTGAATTAGTGGTTTTGCTTCATTCCATACTGATAATAATTCTTTCATTCATTTGGCCCAAAATCTATTCCGTGACTATCATTTCCACCTGTCTTTAACATGTGGTAGGTATCAGCAAATTGGAAAATATTTAACAACCATTGTTCAGTTTCTCCATAAAGATGATTGGAAAACCGAACATTATTAAAGGCTGTTTTTAAGGTGTTATTATAATTTCCATAATAAATTTCTAATCCTTGTACCCCATTGGCATGGACAAAACGAAGCAGCTCAGACAAAAGGGCTTTTCCTGGGTCCTGCCCGCCAGCTTTTGTATTCCACATAAATTCATCAGTTAATTTATTTTTAAAGTCAATTCTTGCTGGATGTGCAACACTTAAGAAACCTGTTTTGGCTTTTTTTCTGTAAGTATCTAGTAAATCTGTTACTAAATTAAGCGTTTTGAGTGAAGGGTCTATTGCGTTGGGACCTCCGATATTAAAAAGATAATTATGAAGGTCTTTATTTTGAGTTGGATCATTAATTTTTTCCCTTGCGTAAGCATAAATATCGTAAGGTAAGTTGCAACCTAATCCTTTACTTAAGTTTGTATGACCATTTTTTAATTCATCTAAATTAAAATTGATATTTGGATATTTCTTTTTTAAATTTTCTAATATAATAGGTAAGGCTTTTAATCTGTTTTCTTGTACAGAGGTTAATAATTCTTGAAGTGTTTTATCATAAGGATTTAAGCCATAGTATAAAAGTTCAAAATCTATTGGACAGCTTGCATCATTATCTGTATATGCAGTGCTTAGTTCACAACCTAATACAAGTCTGATGTCTTGATACTTTTGAGGGGTCTTAATAAGTTGATTTAAAATAATAGGGATAGCGCTTAATGTATCATGATCAGTAATAGCAAGAATCATTTTTGAGATATTATTTTTTTGCATATACAACAAAGCGGCATCAAGATAATCTTCAGGTTTTAAGGAACCATCTGAAGCAGAAGTATGCGTATGGAGGTTTATTCGAAAAGAGGATTTTCCTAAGAAATTGTCATATTCAGCTTGTTTGAGATAATAAGTAAGTTCTTGTTCTCCCATAACAGAAAACAATTTATTCAAAGCGCTATCGGGAAGATTAAGATTTTTTGCGAGTTCTTTTAGGTATTTTGCGTCTTTAGGATAAAGCTTTAATCTTTCTTGTAATATTCTGTCTTGTTCCATTTTATCAACCTATAAGTTAAATACGCCAAAATGAGGTAAATATTCACGTCCGCATAAATTGCCTAAGCTAATACATAGTCCAGGTATAGGAGGAGTTAGTGGATTAGCATAAGACGCATGACCAATATCAATAATTTTTAATTTTTGATTATGAGGGGGGATTAAAAAATTGCCATAAGAAATATCATTTATGTAAACACCAAGTAAATTTGCATCTTTCATCATTTTTTTATTAAATAAAAAGAAATCTCTCATCGCGTAGGGTTTGTCATCAAAAGTATATAACATACCTATATCTTGCTCATAAAGAGCAATTTCGTATTGATAGTTATAGTATAAAATACTTGGAGCATGAGGAGAGTTATTTAATTTTAAATAAAATTCTAACATAGCATTAGAGAAAGGAGAATCAGCTCGAATAGCTTGATTTTCATGCTCTTTTCGTGTCCGATCACTTGAAATGTTTACAAAGTTATAAGGAAGAGTTTTGATAATGTAAGTATGTCCTTTTTTAACGTCGATTTTAAAGACGATTTTACTTGAAAAAGGATTGCAAAGAAAGGTGATAATGTATTGTTTATTAGCCTTTTGTATTGTAAAAGGCTTTGTACAGTATTTGTTTAATAGACTTTTAAGGAAGTCTCTTCTTTCATCCATCTGAAACATATCGATTTTTTTGACTTCTGGATACTTTAAAGCCAATTCATCCGGTTTGCCTTCAAGGCGTTTGATTTCAAGGTAGTTCAAAACAGCTTCAGAGCGGAGAATTTCGCTTAAGATTTCTAAAAATGTATTTTCGTCAATAAAGTCCTCAGGAATAGAACCGATTTTTATTCCTCCAAAGCGTTCCTCAAGGGCCCAAGGAGAGAAATTAGGCATCCATTTGATAACATCCTCAGGTTTTTGTGCTTCTTCCCATTTTTTTAATACATATTTGCCGTAAGTTTGTCCAAAACCGCCATAGTTGAGAAACCAACTAGAAGCTTCCTTACGTGTTTTAAAGGAATGACAAATAGCAAGAAAATTTTTTTTATTTTCTCGAGGATGGTTTAAAATGTAGTCTAAAAAAGGTTCATAAAGAGGTTTAGATTTAATTATACGTTGGAGAAAAGAGGCATTATTTTCTTTTTTTTGTTTGTGTTGATCTATAAATCTTTGAAGTCCTTTAGAAAAGGCTACTCTTTTTTTCATTTTATGCCCTCATCATTTAAGTTTTAGGATATAAGTTTCCTTTCAGAAAAGCAACTTTTTTATTACAAAAAAATGCTTTTTCTACGTATCGTTTTGTCAAGATTTTTTCGTTTTTTCTTGAAGAGATGATAGAAGTATGATAAAATTAAAAAAAATCATGAGATAGAGGAAAATATGGCTGAAAAAGAAAAAATGATTTCAAAACGTGAACGTATTATACGTATGAACAATGCGTTAAAAGAATTAATGGATGGAAAGACCATTTATCATCCTCAAAAAATTGACTCAAAATACTTTGATAAAGCAATAGAATTTATTCAATTTGGAGCGACTCCTAACATGGAAAATACAGAAGGAGAGACTCTCTTATATCAAGCAATCGCTATGCAAAATATGGATGCGTTAAAGAAACTCGTTAAACTGCCTGGAATTAATTTAAATAAAAGAATAAGGCCCAAAGGGGTTATGAGCAAAATAAAAAGGTATCTTCAACGATCTTGTGATTTTATTTTAAGTCATACAGGTTTACCATGGACTCTCCATTTCAAATATGAAAAAGGAGTTTCTCCTTTGTATTTTGCTGCGGAAACGGGGCAGATAGAAATGATTGAGATATTGAGAAATGCAGGAGCAGATATAGACCGAACAAATCGGTTCCATCAGTCTCCTTTACGTGCTATGAAAAGAGACACCCAAACACCTGTGGCTCAAAAACTGCAAGATTTAGGAGCTCATGAGCTCGGAAAAATTTCAAAAAATGACAATACAACTATAACGGTAAATGGATTGTTGCATAAACTACAGGAAGGAACAAAAAAGGCCAAAAATAAGGTTGTTAAAGTTATACCACACCCCTTGGAGAAGAAAATAAAACACCGTCCGCCTGTATTTAAGTTAATTGAACCTGTTAAACCGATTGATAAAGAATTGCAAAAGACATTAGCGGAATTTGAAGAGGGATGGACTTATATGGTTCCAGCAGGTCGTGATAAAGCCTTTGAAAGGCATTTTACGAAATGTATTGATTTAGTTAAAAAAGGTGCTAATCCTAATATTTCTGTTTCGACGCATTCTTTTGGGAAAGCCAAACATTATACGCTTTTACATCAAGCAGCAGCTTCTAAACAACTTCATTGGGTTCAAGAAGTGTTGAAATTACCTGGTGTTAACCCTAATGTGTGGGATGATCATGGGGTTCGCCCAATTCACATTGTAGCTAAAAGGCAGCATAGTGGGGCCGATATTATGAAGGTTTTATGTTCCCTTCCTGGAATAGATTTGAATGCTCAAGATGAAAAAGGAAATACACCTATGTATTACTTAATACAAGGGACTGGATTATCAACAAAGAGCGGGCCATTAGAGAGTGCTAAAATACTTTGGTCGACAGGAAAGATCGATTTAGATATTAAAAATAATGTAGGTCAATCTTGCCGCGATTTATTAACTTTTGTTCCTGGAGACGTTGCCTCTTTTTTAAGAAAAGCGACAGAAAATAAGGACTTAACAATACCAGAAATGTTACGCATGCGTGAACAAGGTCAAAAAATTAATGCAAGTAGATAAGCATACATGGGCAAAGGATACATATGATGCCCTAGTTGAGCTAGGAGGTCAGGCCTCTTTGCATCAAATTTATGATAAGGTACATGAAATTAGAATAAAAAGAAATGATACCTGGCCCCCCAAGGCAAAAGAAATTATTCGAAAGGAAATCAAATTCAAAGCTAAAGAATCTTCTTCGTTTCTTGGAAAAGAAGATTTATATTATCCTGTCTTTGGAATTGGAGGCGGAACTTGGGCTTTAAAAAGTAAAAAACATGAAAAAAGTTGTTTTACTTTATCAGAGTTGAAAAATATTTCTTTTAAAGATCGGTGTTGCATAGAGGGTGAGTTAAAGGAAAGGAAAGTCCTTTCTTATTCTCGAAATAAAGCAAATGTATTATTTTGTAAGAAAAGAGATAATTATACATGTCAGGCATGCTCTTTTAGTTGCGCCGGCAAAATTGTAGAAGCTCATCATTTAGAACCTTTATCAATGTCAAAGAGGAAAGAAGTAAAACCTGAAGACTTAATTACTCTTTGTCCGACATGTCATCGAGTAGCACATTTTTTAATTGATTCAAACTTTAAAGATTACAGCAATCCTAAAAAGCTTATTCAAGCTATTCGTCATTTCCGTTAAAGATTATTTATTTATTTATTGAATTATGTATTTCTTTTGCTATAGTGGTGCAAAAGGAAAAAATGAAATGTTACAGCTATACTTTTGGATAGAGGGTATATGGTTTAAACTACCAGAAAAAATAAGATTTTTATTAGTTGGTGGCTTTAATACTGTTGTTGCATATACACTTTTTTCTTTTTTATATTACATTTTAAATGGTTTTTATACTTTGGCTGTTATTATCCAATATATTCTTACAATCCAGCTATCTTTTATTACAATGAGATATTATGTTTTTCGAGGAAAAGGACCTATATTGAAAGAATATATAAAAGCTATTTCTGTTTATATTTGGCTACTTTTCTTTAATATGGCGTGGTTATTTGTTTTCATTGACTGTCTTGATTTAAACGGATACATTTCTCAAGCTTTTTATATAATAACCAGCACGATTTTAACTTATCTTTTTCATAAAAATTTTTCTTTTAAGACAAATAAAGAGGTTCTTTAATGACAAAAACAGCTCTTATCATCGGTGCAGGTCCAGCTGGTTTAACAGCAGCTTATTTTTTATTAAAGCAAACAAACATCCATCCTATTATAGTCGAGCAAGAATCTTTTATTGGCGGGATTAGTGCGACTCAAGACTATAAAAACAATAAAATGGATATGGGAGGCCACCGCTTTTTTTCAAAGTCTCAAAAAGTAATGGATTGGTGGACTGAAATTTTGCCTTTGCAAGGGGCCCCGAGTAAGGATGATATTTTGCTTGGTAGAGAAATCCCATTATCTTCGAAAAAAAATGCACCAGATCCAGAAAAGGAAGATAAGGTTATGTTAGAGCGGCAACGTTTTTCGCGTATTTATTATCTACGCCGTTTTTTTGATTATCCAGTTTCTTTAAGCTTCAATACGATTTGGGGATTAGGGCCTATTAAAATGACAAAAATTTGTTTATCATATGCAAAGGTTTTAATTCATAAGCGCCCAGAAAATAGTTTAGAAGATTTTTTTATTAATCGTTTTGGAAAAGAGTTATATTTAACCTTTTTTAAAGACTATACAGAAAAATTATGGGGCATTCGCTGTTCTGATATTTCTGCAGAGTGGGGAGCTCAACGTGTTAAAGGCATATCCATCCGTAAAATTTTGGCAGATATGATAAGATCCATTTTAGGAACTAAAAATAAGAAAAATACTGAGACAAGCCTAATTGATTCGTTTATTTACCCTAAGTATGGGCCAGGACATTTGTGGCAAGAGGTAGCAAATCAAATAAGAAATATGGGAGGTGAAATTCACCTTTGTACACAGGTAAAAGAATTAAAAATAAAAGACACTCATGTTACCGAGGTTGTTGTAACAGATAAAAATGGTCAAAATAAGCTGATTCAAGCTGATTATGTTTTATCAACAATGCCGGTTAAGGAGTTAATTGAAAAAATGGGGGAAGCTGTTCCTTCGAATGTTAAAAAAGTTGCCTCTGGTTTGCTTTATAGAGATTTTCGAACAATAGGCTTATTATTAAAAGACCTAAAGTTAAAGAATAAAACAAAATATAGAACAATTAATAATATTATACATGATACATGGATTTATGTTCAAGAAAAGGGTGTTTCTTTAGGTCGTGTACAAATTTTTAACAATTGGAGTCCTTATTTAGTAAATGATTTCGAACATACTGTTTGGATTGGATTAGAGTACTTCTGTCAAGAAGGAGATAGATTATGGGAAATGTCAGATGATGATTTCATACAATTGGGGATTAAAGAGGCCTCTAAAATAGGCCTTATCGATAAAGAAAGTGTTCTTGATGCCTGTTCATTTAAAGTTCCTAAGGCTTATCCTGCTTATTTCGGATCATATTCTTCATTTGATGTTATTAAAGATTATGTCAATAAGTTTGATAACTTATTTTTAATGGGGAGAAATGGGATGCATCGTTATAATAATATGGATCATTCTGTATTAACAGCTATGAGTGTTGTGGATAATATAAAAAATAATATAACCAATAAGGAAAATATTTGGTCTATTAATACAGAAAAGGAATATCATGAAGAAAAACATAACTAAGGAGACTTCTTTTTTCTTCTTATTTTGGAGTATTGTCGCTTTTTCTTTACTTATCCTATCTTATTTGTATGGATACAGCTCGTTTATGTATACGATTACAGTAGATGAGTGGGAACATCTTCAGGCATCATGGATGATTGGACAGGGGATGCTTCCTTATAAAGATTTTTTTGAACATCATCATCCTTTAATGTGGTATATGACCATGCCATTTTTGTTGGGAACTCCTTCACTGACTGTTTTTTGGAGTTTAAGACTAATCGTTTTAATTACATTTGCATTGAACGTTTTTTTTATATATGCAATAACGAAACAATTGACTTCTTGTCGCTACACGCCTTTTTTAAGTATCTTTTTTTATCTCATAAATTATATCACTATCACAGAATTTGCTGATTTTAGACCGGACCATTTCATGATTAGTGGAATGCTTGGTGGAATATTATTTTTGTTGCTTTATTTAAACCAAAAGGACTCTTTTTCTCTTAACCTTTCTTTTTTGTTTTTCTTTATTTCATTTTGTTTTTTGCAAAAGATTATAATATTCTTTTTGCCTTTAGGCTTTTTGTGTTTAATAACCTTACTAAAAAAAAGAATAATTTTAAAAGATGCTTTTAAAGCGATAATACTTCCTTTAGTTTTAACAGTTTTATATGTGATATATCTCTATTTTACAGATAGTCTAAAGGATTACTTTGAATTGAATTGGCTTTTGAATAAAGCTTGGTTTAGAGATTACGAAGATCCGCTTCCGCATTCATGTCAAGTATATTTGTGGCTTGGTCTCTTTTGTGCCACTATTCAAGCTTTCTCCTCAAAAGAGTTTGTTAATCGTTTTTTCTTTGTTTTGACAATTTTTTATTTTGCCTGTTGGTACGCTTTTCCCAAACCTTATCATACATATTATTTAAGTATTATTCCTTTCCTATCTATAGGGTGGAGTTGCTTTTTTCAAAAATATATTTTACCTTATAAAATAATAAGATATTCAAGTATATTTTTACTTTTTTATTTTTTAATAGATTCTTTATTTTACGTACAAGAAAGACTGAATGAAAATATATCTTCCAGTCGTCAACGTCCAATAACCTATGTGTTATCTGTTATGAAGCCTACCGATCAAATTGTAAGCTTTTCTTCTTCTTTCTTAGTTCCTTTTCATAAGCCTGTTTCATATTATTGGTTTGGCTTAAGTAGGGGAGCTTTTTGGGATAAAATGTTATTCGATCGCCAGCCTTTACCAGATTTGAATAAAATTATTATGCAAGAAAAACCTAGGTTTGTATATAAAGGTTATATCTATAATCAGCAATATACAGATAATATGGATATATCCGATATCGCATATGAAACAGATATAAATATTTTAAACTCTTATTACCAGAAAACAATTTATCCGAATTTATATGAAAGAAAAAACGATAATCAAGATGATGAGAGATAAGAAAAACGCTCTTTTTGAAGGATTAAAGACCAATATTCAATATAAAGGTCACGAGTCACTCCGTTAAAGTTTTTTCTACTTATTTTAGCTATATCTCTGATAGGTATTTTTTTATTCTGAATAAAGTCTAAGTAAGCATCTATATTTTCAAAAACACAAGGTGTAATCTTTAAGGTTTTATCTTTATTTAATAGAGGAAGCTTATTTTTGTCTCGTTCAACAATATCAAGACAAATAATATTGTCACCAGTACCGCCTATTCCTTTGTAAAAGTGAGAGCAATTATTAAGTGAGTTTTTTTTCTTAAGAAGGACGAGTTGTTTTATATAAAAGATACAAGCTTTTTGTTCAATAGTAGAGATAGTATCGCCATGAAGATTATTTTTAAAAGACAAGAGGACTTGTTCTAAGAGATAGCTATTAAGTGACAATGATAATACTACTAAAATAACACTACTATTGTATCATGAGTAACAATAAAATCAAGATAACAATAAATTGACGTCGAATGTTTTGTCGGATAAAATAGGCAGAAGAGAGGAAAAATGATTTTATATTTAGCTCAAGCAAGTGATCAAAAAGGCTTTATTTTAAAAGAAATGTATTTGTCTAAGAAAGAGGTAATATTGAATTTCCAATTATATTTTGCAGCATGTAATGGAGATATAAATTCTGTATTATATCTTATTAAAAAGGGCGCTCAAATTCCTCCAATTCGGCTTAAAAAAGCTAAGAGGATACTGTTCGATGAAGTAGAGCCTAATAAAGGGCTTGAATTGCATTCTTTTGAAAGTAGTATGACTTCTCCCATTTTAACAGGGACAAGAAGCGATCGTCGTCAAATGGTTTTAGATATGGTAAAAGGGATAGGTTCTTGCCCATTATCCAAGAAACGTCATCAAGCTATACGACGTATAGTTCATTTACATCATAACCTTCCGATTTCCTATATGATTTATGTAAGAGAATAAAATAGCCTTTAGATTAAATCTAAAGGCTATTTTTTTTGGTTGTACGGAATGCGCAATTTACGAACTAATGATTATGAATATTACATCATTTGGGTATAAAGATTGAAGAATTTTATTGAAAAATAAAAAGGTATTCAATAGAATGAGAGAAAGAGGTAAGGATGAAACTTGTAACATTTCAAACCAAAGAAGCATTGACTGTTTTACAGAAAGATGGAGTATTAATTACAGATTCATCTCATATTGATTTAAAAAAATATGGTGTGCCATATGAGTGGATGGTGTATGAGATGAAAAAACGTAAAATTTTGCCACAAGAAGGGGAAAAGTATCCGCTTTGGGCATGGGCAAAGTGTGGTTCATCCATTGGCCCTCAAAAAAAGAAAAATATAAATCATGTAATGCAAAATTTGGTTAAAATTGTTTTTGATAAACCTGACAATGAAGTGTTTCTTTCTGATTATATGGCCTATTCTTTTATTTTAAACGGTCAGATAGTTCCCAAAAATAAAAAAGAATATTCGAATTTTTTAAAACGAATGGAGGACCAAGGAGTTTCTTTGGAAGATTTAAAACAATCCGTACGTCATCAGAAGATAAAGCCAAGCATTCCTATTCATGAGATCCAAAAAACATGGAAACGTATCTTTGATTTAAAATCATATGTACTCCAAGCCTGTGTGTGGAACATCAAAATGTCAGAAGTTATAGCGATAGATACTTTGAATGATAAACGCTATATTTATGGCACAATGAATGCTAAACGTTTGAATGGTTCTCGGCCAGATTGGAAGAAAGAGTATTTAAAATTTCTATCTGATTAAGAGTTCGTAAATTCAAGAAAATGGCCTTTTTTGATACTTAAACATTCGAACTTTTATAAGTGCTTGTAAAATAAAGAAAAAGTCGCCATTTCTGACGACTTGTGTTTTTTGGTTGCGGGGGTGGGATTTGAACCTCACGACCTTCAGGTTATGAGCCTGACGAGCTACCAGACTGCTCCACCCCGCGATAAGTGAGCTTATTATATATCTAAAATTTTATCTGTCAAGAGCTTTATCTGATTTTTTTTCTTGCCTTGTTAAAAAAATGTACCTATCTTCTCTATAAAGAAGGAATGAGGATAAGATTTATTTTTTGTTTTAAAGAGGAAAATTATGAAAAAACAAGTTTTTATAAGTCTTATTATAGGTCTTTCACTGGTCGGATGTTCTTCTTTTAATAAAATGTCTTGTCCAGGAAATAATTTAACAAGTAAAGATGCTGTTGTTCATTTTGCTTTTAATTCGGATAAGTTGACGCCAGTTGATCAAGAGGTTTTATCAAAGGTTTCAGAAGAATTGAAGATTTGTCCATATAAAAAAGCAATGATAGTTGGATATACAGATTCTACAGGGACAGCTGTTTATAACTTTAAATTAGGAAACCAAAGAGCCTTATCGGTTAGAGATTTCTTAATAAAAGAGGGTGTTTCTTCTTATCAGATACAAACAATGTCTAAAGGAGAGCAAGATCCAATTGGGTGCAATTCGACAGAAGAAGGTCGTTTGGAGAATCGTCGAGCGGTTATTCGATTTGAATAAAATAATAGTTTTAAGGGGAGAATTAAAATCCCCTTAAAACTTGACAAAATAAAAAAAAGTGTTAAAATAAAGCTTTTTAATACTTTAAAGGATAGATTAATGTTTTTTAATAAATATGAAAACAAACTCATAAAAGCGATAGATGAAGAAGATTTAGAAAGTATAGATGATTTGATATTACAAGAGTATCACTTAGAGTTTGATGCAAATCTCAGCAGCAGTTATTTGCTTTATGCTATAGAATACGGTCATACAGATTCAGCAATAAAATTAATTCAGGCAGGAGTTGATTTAGAAACAAATAATCACGAAAATAATAATCCTTTAATAAAAGCAGCAGAAATGGGAAATAATCAAATTTTGGATGCTATAATAAAGAAAAATGTTATTCCTTTGTGGTATAAAGATAGTATAGGGAAGACAGCTTTAGATTACGCAAAAGAGCAAAAGAATAACGAAGCAATCCAGATGTTGAATTTGTCTGTTTGCACAAAACACAAAGATCAAGAAAGATTTGTTTTAAAACGGCAGACTTGTTTAGTAAAAGACTAAGGCCTTATTTTTTTACCGAAATTATGAATTTCTATCCATCCTAATTTAGATATAGTTAACTTAATACTATTATTTTAAAAACTTCATTAAGTGATTTCTATTTAATGAAAGCTGCTTTTCTACAAAAGGAAGGATAAATTTTTATCTAAAAAGGACTAGACATTTTATGCTGAACGGTATATATAAATGACATTATTTTTGTATGTTAGGTATGTAGAAAGGAAAAAAAATGGCAGATACCAATAAAAAAATGAAGATGATGGATGGTAATGAAGCAGCAGCTTCTGTTGCGCATCGTCTTAATGAAGTTTCCATTATTTACCCAATCACGCCTTCTTCTCCAATGGGGGAATGGGCTGATGCATGGGCTGCAGCAGGTCAAAAGAATATATGGGGAAAAGTTCCTGCTGTCGTTGAAATGCAATCCGAAGCTGGTGCTATCGGGGCTGTTCATGGCTCCTTACAAGCGGGTTCTTTGACAACAACTTATACTGCATCACAAGGCTTGTTGTTGATGATTCCAAATATGTATAAGATTGCAGGAGAATTAACTCCGTTTGTTATGCATGTTGCCGCACGTACATTGGCTGCTCATGCTTTGTCTATATTTGGGGATCATTCTGATGTAATGGCTTGCCGTCAAACTGGTTTTGCTATGTTAGCTTCTAATTCTGTTCAAGAAGCTCAAGACTTCGCGGCTATTGCTCAAGTGGCAACTTTAAAATCACGGGTTCCTTTCTTACATTTCTTCGATGGATTTAGAACCTCTCATGAAATTAATAAGATTCAAACAATCTCGGATGAAGAGTTGAAAGCCTTAATGGATGGTGTGGACACATCTTTAGTGGCTAAACATGCCTTAACTCCTGATGCTCCAGTCATTCGTGGTACAGCTCAAAATCCGGACGTATTTTTCCAAACACGCGAAGCATCTAATGTCTATTATAATGCTGTTCCAGCTGCTGTGGAAGAAGCGATGCGTAAGTTTGAAACAATTACAGGACGTTCTTACCATTTGGTTGATTATGTCGGTGCTCCTGATGCAACTAAAGTTATCGTTGTGATGGGTTCCGCTGGAGAAACAGCTGAAGAAACTGCTAAATACTTGAATACTCATGGTGAAAAAGTGGGCGTTATGAAAGTTCATTTGTATCGTCCTTTCCCAACAAAAGCTTTTGTTGAAGCACTTCCAAAGACAGTTAAGACAATCAATGTCTTAGATAGAACAAAAGAATCTGGTTCTGTTGGGGAACCTTTATATCTAGATGTTGTATCTACATTAGCTGAAGCAGGCTTATCTGGAATTAAAGTTTTAGGTGGTCGTTATGGCTTATCATCTAAAGAATTTACCCCAGCAATGGCTAAAGCGGTTTTTGAAAATGAGACAAAAAATCACTTTACAGTAGGTATTGAAGATGATGTAACACATACATCATTAAGTTATGATCCTCATTTTGATATTGCAGGTTCAGATGTTACGCGGTGTATTTTCTTTGGCTTGGGAGCTGATGGAACTGTTGGAGCAAATAAGAACTCTATTAAGATTATTGCAGATGGTGATGATTTCTATGGTCAAGCTTACTTTGTTTACGATTCAAAGAAATCAGGAGCTATGACAACATCACATTTGCGTTTTGCAAAACATCCAATTAAAGCACCATATTTAATTGAAAAAGCAAGCTTTGTCGCTATTCACCATATGCCATTTATGGAAAAAATAGATATGACATCTTGTTTGGCTGATAATGGCGTTTTATTGTTGAATACAATTACACCTGCTGATCAAGTATGGGATAGCTTGCCTGTCGAAGTTCAGAAAGACTTAATAGCAAAACATGCAAAGTTATATGCAATTGATGCTGTTGACGTTGCTAAGAAAACTGGTATGGGTCGTCGTATTAATACGATTATGCAAACATGTTTCTTCGCTATTTCTGGTGTTTTACCAAAAGAAGAGGCTATTGCTAAAGTTAAAAAGTATGCAGAAAAAACTTATGCTAAGAAAGGTCCTGAAATTGTGGCTGCTAATATCGCAGCTATTGATGGTTCTTTGGAACATTTACATGAAATTCCTGTTCCAGCATCTGTTACATCTAAACATACACGTCAACCTGGTGTTCCTGCGGATGCTCCAGAGTTCTTAAAACGAGTAACATCTCCAATCATTGAAGGAAAGGGTGATCAAATGCCTGTTTCTGCCTTCAAAGATGTTGTCGATGGAACTTGGCCAACAGCAACAACACAATATGAAAAACGTCGTATTGCAACAGATATTCCAGAATGGGATCCTTCTGTATGTATTCAATGCGGTAAGTGTGCAATGGTATGTCCTCATGCCGCAATTCGTTTGAAAGTGGCTGAAGCCGGGTTATTAAAAGATGCTCCAGAAGGATTCAGATCTGCAGATTATAAAGGAAAAGAATTCCCTGGAGAAAAGTTCATTGTTCAATGTGCTCCTGAGGATTGTACAGGATGTTCTTTGTGCTCACAAGTTTGTCCTGGAAAATCTCGTGAAAACCCAGAGCATAAAGCCTTAACAATGCAACCAATAGAAAAGAATTTAGATAAAGAAATTAAGAATTTCGACTTCTTTAAGAAATTACCAGAAGTTGATAGAACAAAGATTGAACCAAAACTCGTTAAAAATGTTCAATTGCTACAGCCTTTGTTTGAATTCTCCGGTGCTTGTGCAGGGTGTGGCGAGACACCTTATGTTAAATTGATGACTCAATTGTTCGGTGATCGCTTAATGGTTGCTAATGCAACAGGTTGTTCATCTATTTACGGAGGTAACTTACCTACAACACCATATGCTAAAGATGCAAATGGTCGTGGGCCAGCTTGGGCAAATAGCTTATTCGAAGATAATGCTGAATTTGGTCTAGGTATGCGTTATTCTGTCGATAGCAAGATTGATTTTGCTACTCAATTGTTGAAGGATTTAGAAGGGCAAGTTGGTGGAGACCTCGTTAATGCTCTTTTAAATGCAGATCAATCTAATGAACAAGGGTTAAAAGATCAACGTGAACGTGTAGAAGCCTTAAAGCAAAAGTTGGCATCTATATCTGATGAGAAAGCTAAATTACTTCTTCCTTTAGCAGATTATTTCGTTAAAAAGTCTGTTTGGATTTTAGGTGGTGATGGTTGGGCTTATGATATCGGATATGGTGGGCTTGATCATGTCTTACATTCTGGTAGAAATGTTAATATTCTTGTTTTAGATACTGGTGTTTATTCTAATACAGGTGGTCAACGTTCGAAAGCTACACCTATCGGGGCTTCTGCAAAATTCGCAGTTGCTGGGAATGACTTACCAGCGAAAGATCTTGGTATGATTGCAATGAGCTCTGAAAGTGTTTATGTTGCAAAAGTTGCTTTAGGTGCAAATGATATGCAAACAATTAAAGCGTTTACTGAAGCAGAATCTTTCAATGGACCGTCTTTGATTATTGCTTATGCTCATTGTATCGCTCATGGGTATGATATTGGTACTCAAGGCTTAGAGCATCAGAAGATGGCTGTTGAAACTGGATTGTGGCCTTTATATCGTTTCGATCCTCGTTTGTTGGCAGAAGGAAAGGTTCCATTACAATTAGATTCAAAAACAACAAAAGATGTTTCTGAATTTATGAATAGTGAAACACGCTTTAAGATCGTTCAACGGGCTGATATAGATCGTTATAATCGCCTTGTGAAGATGGCTGAAGATCGTATTCAAAATCGTTTGAAATTATATGATCATTTAGCAAAAGCAGATTCTTAATGTGCTGATAATAAAAACACCCTGCTTTGTAAAGCAGGGTGTTTTTTATAATTAACTTGACAAATTATTGATTTCGTTTTATTTCATAACAAAAACGTGAGCTTAAAAAAGGGAAATAAAATGGCTAAAAATAAAGATAAAGATGAAACTCAAATACAAGCAGAAATTCTAATGCGTGAGGCAGAGGAAGAAGTACGGTATGAAAATATGAAAGAAGCCTTTAACAAGTGGAAGTGGCCTATTGTTTTCTTTTTAGCTGTTCTTATCTTAGGTGTTACAGCATATGAAGGATATAAAACATATCGTATGAATGTTCGTTTTTCCGAATCAAATCTTTATGAACAGGCTGCTGTTTTAAATGCTCAAGGAAAAGCAGATGAAGCAACTGCTGTTTATCAACAGCTATCTTCAGCTAAAACAGATTATAAATATTTATCAAAGATGCGTATTGCTGGTATTTATTTCGAACAAGGGAAAGAGCAAGAAGGAATAGAACTCCTCAACCAATTGCGCCAGGATAAGGATTTACCGGCTAATTTAAAGGCTGTTGTTGATCTGTCATATGTAGGTCATCAATTGGGAAAAGAAGATAACAAGAAGTTACAAGAAATTTTAAATACATATATGATGCCTGGAAATCCTTTTTATGGAACAGCGACAGAATTATCTAGTCTCTTGCTCTTAGAAGAAGGAAAGGTGGAAGCGGCTAAAAAATTATTGACAGATAGTATTGCTTCTCAAACTATTCCTGAAACTGTAAAATTGAGATTACAAGCATTATCAAGCGTTATAGATAAATAAATGATAAAAGAAAGAACTATTGCAATTGTTGGTCGTACAAATGTCGGCAAGTCGACTTTGTATAATCGTTTATGCGGGAAAAAAGAAGCAATAGTTCACGATATGCCTGGTGTTACAAGAGATCGCAGAGAAGGGCAAGGTCATTTAGGCGATTTAAGTTTTAAAGTCATTGATACGGCGGGTTTGGAAGAGACTACTTCTTTGGCTAAGGCAATGTGGCAACAGACAGAAAGAGCTATCGAAGAAGCAGATATCATTTTAATGGTTGTTGATTCTCGTTCGGAAATTAATCCCTTAGATATAAAATTAGCTCAAAATTTACGTCAGTTAAAAAAGCCTGTTATTTTGCTTGCAAACAAATGTGAAGGGAACGCTCAATACTTAGCGGCAACAGAAAGTTACCGATTGGGTTTAGGAGAGCCTATTGCTATATCTGGTGAACATGGTCAAGGAATGCTTGATTTATTTCAAGCTTTAATTCCGTACTTTCCTCAGGAAGAGATAGAGGAAGAAAAGGTTAAAGAAGCAAAAACATCTTTAAAAATTGCTATTGTAGGACGTCCTAATGTAGGAAAATCTACATTAGTTAACAAACTACTAGGTGAAGAGCGTGTATTAACAGGTCCAGAAGCTGGCGTGACACGAGATGCTATATCTGTTGATTTTGAATGGAAAGGAAAATCAATAACTCTCACAGACACAGCAGGATTAAGACGTCGTTCTAGGGTCGATTTTTCTCTTGAAAAGATATCTGCTGCAGATACAAGGCGTGCACTTAATTTTGCTGAAATTGTTATTGTTGTTGTTGATGCTCATAACCCATTGGAAAATCAAGATTTGCAAATTGCACGTCAAGTTGTGGATGAAGGAAGAGCTTTAGTTGTTGCAGTTAATAAATGGGACACAGTTGATAATCCTAGAAAGAAAATGAATGAAATAAAAATTAAATTACATGATTCATTGCAGCAAGTTAAAGGCGTTCCTTTGGTTACTATTTCAGCCCGAAATGGACAGGGCATAGATTTGTTGATGAAAGAAGTTTTCCATATAAATGATGTTTGGAATAAACGAGTCCAGACGCATAAATTAAATGAGTGGTTGAAGCAGATGACAGAGGCTCATCCGCCTCCTATAGCTAAGAATGGGCGAAGAATACCTATGCGATATATGACGCAAGCTGGTATTCGACCTCCAACATTTATTATATTTTCAAGTAATCCTGATGAATTACCAGAAGCTTACTTACGCTATTTATCAAATGGTTTAAGAAAAGATTTTGGATTAGATGGTATTCCTATTCGTATTCACATGAGAAAACGTGAAAATCCATATGCGTTAAAAGGTAAAAAGAATAAATAATAACTTAAAAGTAATTCATTTTATTATTTTGTAAAATTAATTCTAAAATAAAAGGTCCTCGTTTTAAACAAGGACCTTTTTTATTGGCTCTGGCGGTAGGGATCGAACCTACGACCAATCGGTTAACAGCCGATTGCTCTACCGCTGAGCTACGCCAGAAACACGGTACGATGAATAAATACCTCAATTAAAAATAAAAATCAAGTACTTTTTTCATCTTTTTTTATCTTTGGAGGTCGGTACCGGAATCGAACCAGTGTAAAAGGATTTGCAGTCCTCTGCATGAGCCACTCTGCCAACCGACCCTTATCAGATGCTTCTTTTTTATCATATTTAAAAAATGCGTCAAGAAAAAAATGAATTTAATTGCAAAAAAAAATAAAATCGATTATCTTTTGAAGTAATTAAAATTATCTTGGACTCTATAAAGGAAAGAAAATGAACAAGACTTTAAAAATTATTCTTTTTTCGTGTTCTATGTTTGCAATGACCTCAGTATCTAATGCGGAAAGCTTATTTGAAGCTTTGGCTTATACCTATGAAACAAATCCTACTTTAGAAGCTAATAGAGCTTATTTGAGAGCTGTAGATGAACGCGTAGGACAGGCTAAGGCAGGTTGGAGGCCTTCAGTCAGTGCTGTCGGTAATGCAACTTATTCTGACCAACGTTTCAAAAACTATCCAGGAGTAGATGACTTTGATTATGATAATGATGCCTATGATGCTGGTTTGTCTTTAACTCAACCTATTTTTTCAGGTTTTAAGACTGTTTCTGGCGTCAATTATGCCGAGACAATTGTTAAACAAGAACAAGAGAATTTGAAAACAACAGAGCAAACTGTTCTTCTTAATTCTGCTGTTGCTTATGTTGATGTGATTTCTCAAAGAGCTGTTCTAGAGTTACAAAAAAATCAAGAACAAGTTTTAGCAAGACATTTAAAGTCTTATCAAAAACGTTTCGAAGTAGGCGATTTGACGAAAACAGATGTGGCACAATCTGAAGCTCGGTTGGAAGGTGCAAAAACGAATCGAATTATCGCCGAAGGCGATTTAGAAACTGCAAATGCAGCTTATGTTAATTTAATTGGTCGAAAACCCTCTCAAAATACAAAGGTCAATAACTTAGATAAATTTTTACCTCAAACATTAACTGAGTGCTTGGATATTATGAGAAAAAATAATCCTTCACTAAAGGCGGCTGAGTATGCAGATGAAGCGTCTCAATATAACATTACTCTGCAAAAAGGAGATTTGCTCCCTGAGCTAAATGTTAATGCTGGCACAGGTTTCCAATGGGGACAACCGCTTCCTCAGCTAAACGATAGGTATGATGGTTATTATTGGCAAGTCGGTGCACAATTAACTGTTCCTCTTTATCAGGGTGGTGGAGAATATGCTAAAGTTCGTGAGGCTAAACAATTAGCTAATCAAGCACGAATTAACTTAGAACAAGTTAAACGTGAACTTGTTAAGTCTACGACTCAAGCCTGGGAGCAGTATCGTTCAACAAAGTCATCTATTGAATCTATAAAAGCTCAAATAAAAGCATCCAAAATGGCTCTTGATGGTGTCATTAGAGAGGCTGATGTCGGTTCTAGAACAGTTCTTGATGTCTTAGATGCCGAACAAGAGTATTTAAACAATCGAGTTCAGCTGGTTCAAGCAGAAAGAAATATGACTGTCGCAGCTCTTAATTTACTTTCCGCAATGGGGCATATGACGGCTGATTCTTTAAAATTAAATGTTGCACAATATAATCCTCAAGATTATTATAAGAATGTAAGCAATAAGTTGATTGGTACTGGTATTTAAAAAAGGAGATATCCTCGTGGAACAAAAAGAACCTTCTATGGAAGAAATTTTATCTTCTATACGGCATATTTTGTCAAAAGATGAGGAAGTAGCTACAGATAGTACTATTCCCTTAGATAATACGCATACTTCTAGCGGTAATGAGGTTCAATCAACTCAAGTTGTTGAATTAACGGATGATATGATGATACCTAATCAGAATGCGACTATAGAGAATAATCAAAAAGAGGCAGATATGCCTTTAATTTCTGAGCCAACGGAAAAAGCGACTGTAAATACTTTTTCTGAGCTCTCTAAAGCGATAGAACAAGAAAAAATTCAAGAGCAGACTCGTGAGGGACAATCAGAGACTTCTTTGGAAGAGCTTGTTCGGTCGATATTGAAACCTTATTTAAAAGAATGGTTAGATGCGCACTTGCCTGAAATTGTAGAAAAGGTTGTTCAAAAAGAAGTAAGACGCGTTATAAATCGTTCTGATTTATCTTAATAATAGGTCTATTTTAATAAAAGGAAAAAAAATGAAAGGTTTATTTTTTATTGCGGGAGAAAAAGAAACCGCGAAAAGTGACATTGTAAAAAAGACTCTTGAACTACTCGAATTACAGGGGAAAAAAGTAACGGTTTTCGCTCCTGTTGGAGAGAGTGCTTCGTCATTATTTTCGGTCCAAACGGCCAAGCATATGATTGTAGGCGGACAAAAAGATGCTTTTATAGAACAAGTTATTGTTGCTTATAAAAAGTTAGAAAAAAACTGTGATTTTGTTATTGTTGATGGAACAAATCTTGAAACAAGGGATACTGTCATAGAATTTAGATTAAATTCAATCATGGCTGCTAATTTGTGTCTTCCTGCTGTTCTTGTTATGAGAGAAGGAGAAAATACATTAGAATCTTCTGATTTTACGACAAGGATTTTAAAACAACAGTACATAGATGTCATTGGGATGCTGACTTCAGAAAAAGATTTAGATTATATTTTGACAGAAGCAATTAATTTTAAAAGTAGTAAAGTTTTACCGAAAATGTTTGAGTATATGCTCGTTGATAAGGCTCAATCTAATAAGCAACGTATCGTTCTTCCAGAGGGTGATTCTGAACGTGTTTTAAAAGCTGCATCTATCTTAAATGCAAGAGGGATTGCGGATATTATTGTTCTTGGAAGTGAAGAAGAAGTTTTGTCAAAAGCTAAAGAGTATGGGGTTTCCTTGGAAGGAGTTACCATTGTTAATCCTTTAAATAGCAATAAATTTGATGATTATGCGAATACTTTTTATGAACTTCGGAAAGCTAAAGGAGTTACATTAGAAGATGCTCAAAAAACAATGAAAGATTCTGCTTACTTTGGAACGATGATGGTTTATAAAGGGGATGCAGATGGAATGGTCTCTGGTGCAGAGCATACAACAGCACACACAATTCGTCCAGCTTTACAGTTCATAAAAACAAAACCAACAGCTTCAATGGTTTCCGGTGCTTTTTTAATGTGTTTTAACGGAAAGTTATATGTTTTCGCTGATTGTGCTGTAACTCCGAATCCAACGCCGGAACAATTATCGGAAATTGCTATTAGTACGGCAGAAACAGCAAGAATATTTGGACTTGAACCAAAAGTAGCATTCTTGTCTTATGGCTCTGGTAATTCTGGAAAAGGACCGAGTGTCGACGCTGTTGTTGAGGCTGTTAAGCTAACAGCAGAGAAGGCTCCTGATTTAATCATAGATGGTCCAATACAATTCGATGCGGCTATTGATGCTGGTGTTGCTAAGACAAAGATGCCTAATAGTCCTGTTGCAGGACAAGCTAATGTCTTTATCTTCCCAGACTTAAATACGGGAAATTGTTGCTATAAAGCTGTTCAACGTGCATCTAGTGATTGTTTGGCGGCTGGTCCTATCTTGCAAGGTTTAAAGAAGCCTGTTAACGATTTGTCTCGTGGATGCACTGTTTCAGATATTATTAATACAGTTGCTTTTACGGCATTATTTGCTCAAAATGATAAGGAAATTTAATAATGAAGATACTTGTAATTAATTGTGGTAGCTCTACCATTAAATATCAATTGTTTAATATGGACAATCAAGAGGTTTTATGTTCGGGATTAGTCGAAAAAATAGGCGAACCAACAGGACGCATTACACATAAAAAATATCCAGATACAGATAAAGCAACTAAAACTGTAGAAGAAATGGCTTTTCCTTCTCATGCAGAAGGTATGCGTAAAGTTGTCAATATGATGATGGATGGTGATACAGCTGTTATTTCAGATATCTCTGAAATTCAAGGAATTGGACATAGAGTTGTTCATGGAGGTTCTTATTTTAAACCCATGATTGTCACTCAAGAGGTTATTAATAATTTGAGACAGGTTATTCCTTTGGCGCCTCTACATAATCCAGCTCATTTATTGGGAATTGAAGTTGCACAAGAGTTATTTCCTCATGCAAAGCATGTTGTTGTTTTTGATACTGCATTTCATCAAACAATGCCAGACTATGTTTACATGTATCCACTTCCATATGATATATATACGAAGTATGCAGTTCGTAAATATGGTGCTCACGGGACGAGTCATAAGTATGTTGCTAAAAGAGCAGCAGAGCTCTTAGGGAAACCTTTGACGCAATGTAATTTGATAACTTGCCATATTGGTTCTGGCTCAAGCATTACAGCTATTAAAGAAGGCCGTTGCTTAGATACCTCTATGGGATTAACACCGTTGGATGGATTAATGATGGGAACTCGTTGTGGCTCTATTGACCCAGCCTGTGTTGGTTTCTTAGTCAGAAATGCTGGTATGAGTGTTGATGATGTTGATACAATGATGACAAAGAAAAGTGGCTTACTCGGCATTTGTGGTGTGAATGATTTAAGAGATGTTCATGCTCGTATTGCTGAAGGAGATGAAAAAGCAAAGTTAGCTTTAAATATGATGACTTATCGTATTCGTCATTATATTGGAGCTTATTTAGCTCAGCTAGGACATATTGACGCACTTGTATTCACAGCTGGAGTAGGTGAAAATGACGAAATTGTTCGCCGTGAAGTTATGAAAGGGTTAGAGCCTTTTGGATTCGTTTTGGATCAAGATGTTAATAATATTCGACCAGGTGAATATGCTTTAATTTCAGCTCCAGAATCAAAAATTAAAATTTATGTTATCCGAACGAATGAAGAGCTTGAAATTGCTAAAGAAACTTTAGCTTTAGTTGTTTAGTTTATTAAGGCAGGAGATTTTCTCCTGCCTTTTATCTTTATATGATAGATATTCAAGTCTTAATGTTTAACTCTTGCTGCTGTTAAGCAATCTACGCATTTTGCTCCGGCATTGTAAAGTTCTTTGGCACATTCATTTAATGTTGCTCCAGTCGTATAAACATCGTCAATGATCAGGACATTTTTTCCTTTAATTTTATCTTTATTTTTTATAGAAAAAGCATTTTTTACATTTCGTTTTCGTTGTTCAGCATTGTCATGCCCTTGTGTTTTCGTATGAATAATACGTTTTAGGGTATTGGGTAAAAATTTTTTATTTGTTTCTTTCGCCAAGTAATGAGCTAAAAGAGCTGCTTGATTATATTTTCTTTTTATAAGTCTTTTATGATGCAATGGAACAGCTAAGATAATGTCAGCATTTTCTAGAATATCTTTTCCAACATGTAGCATTAAATTTCCGAGGAATGGTGTCATATCAATTCTATCAGCATGCTTAAAAGGTAAAATAAGTTGCTTAGAGTATTTGTCGTATATAAAGGCTGAACGGAGAGAATGAAAAATAGGAGGTTCCTTGAGACAATTAGAGCATAAACGACCTTCATCTTCTGGTAAATCATAAGGTTTGGCACACCTTGGACAACCTTGTCTTGATAAAAATTGGATTTTTGAAAAGCAGTCTCCGCATAGGCCATTCTTTCCATTAACAATTCTACCACAAATCAAACATCTGGCTGGCATAACGAGGTTAAAAATAAAGGATATAATATTCGTAAAAGGCAACGTTATTTTTTCCTTGTTCTTTTAATAATTTTCTTTATTATCCTATTTTAGAATAAAAATCAATATGTAGGGAAAAATGATAAAGGAAGATGTTTTTGAAAGAAAAGATGGAACATATATAAGTTATGAAAAGTATGAGCCAGACGAGAAAAGTAATCAATTTGGATTAGTCTACTTGCATGGACTTTTATCTTCCAAAAAGTGTAAAAAGGCAACTTTTGTGAAAGAGTATGCAATAGCTCATAATATGCCTTATTTAATTTTTGATTTTACGGCTCATGGGGAGTCATGGGGAAAACCTGAAGATGTACGTATCGGACGATGTTTTCAAGACGCGTGTGATATGATAAGAGAAAAGACAAAAGGGCCTCAAATTCTTCTTGGTTCTAGTTTGGGAGGATGGATAGGATTATTATTGTCTCAGGAAATGCCAGAGAATATAAAAGCTTTTATTGGATTGGCTGCAGCTCCAGATTTTACAAAAATGCTATGGGATCATATTTTAAATGAAGAAAATAGAAATTTTCTAAAAAAAGGAGGTATATTAGGTCCTTCTGAAGAGACAAAAGGATATTGTTTTTGTAATGATTTTTTTGAGGATGCAAAAAAATACTTTCTTCTAAATAAAAAAATAAATTATAATAATCCTGTTGTTTTGATAAAAGGGGATAGAGACTTCTTAGTTCCTGAAAGTGTTGCCTTTAAAGTAAAAGATAACCTTACGTCGGAAGATGTATCTGTCTGGACTATCAAGGGAGCAGAACATCCTTTATCGAGACCAACAGACTTACAGATAATTGAGAATGCAATAGAGTTTTTATTAAAAAGGATAAAAAAATGAATATGTTATATAAACCCATGTCTTTAAAATCTTGGCTTCGTCTATTGCTCTTGATTGTTTTATGTTTTGGTTCAGGTCTTATAGTAGCTTCATTTAATACAGCTTCTACGATGACTTGGTATCATAGTTTATATTTATCGCCTTTAACGCCTCCAGATTGGGTGTTTGCTGTTGTTTGGAGCATTTTGTATGGCTTAATCGTTCTTTCTGCTTTTTTAGTATGGCCAGTAGCCTCTCATAGATATTTTTACTTTCAATTGGTATCGATGGTATTATGGGGGTACACATTTTGGGAAGCTCGGATGACTTTTTGGAGCTTTTGTATTTTAGTTGCTTTGACGTTATTTATTTCAGAAATGATGAAAGAATTCTATCGTTACTCTAAATTGTCTGCTTATTTACTCATACCCTACTTGTTATGGGTTGTTTTTGCCAGTTATTTAAACGCTTATGTCTTTATGTATAATTAATAATCGAGTTTAAATTGTGCCCAATTGTCATGGTCTGCATTGGGAAGGCGTTTTATTTGAACAGAAACCGGATTAGGAAGCTTCTTTACAAAATTTTGTGTAAAGATAATAGGTACGATCTTGTCTTTTCCTCCGACATAATGAACTTGAGGAATATTAGAAACAAGATAGGTTTCATTAGCAGGATTAATAGAGTCTGTTAATATATCTTCATCTCTATACAGAGCATCCGTTTTTGTATCTAAAATACCTGCAATTGTAATGACTTTATTGACTTTTATATTTCTCATGCGCGTAGCTAGAGATAGAGCGATAGCAGCTCCTCCATCATAACCAACAAATTCAATTTCTTTTAAGTTATATTTTTTCTGCCAAGTTTGTATGACTTCTTTCATTTCTTCTATGACTTCAGGCGCATATTTACCTTCTTCCCAGACAACAGGCTTACATACATCTTGCTCTATGAAGTAACAAGGGCGTCCTAAATAGGCAATAGAATCAGAATTATCTTTTAAGGCAAGTTGCATAGCAACATTATTATACATTTTAGGTTTTTTTGTTATAAAACCTGTTGTATAAGCATTTCCATCAATATAAATGCGTAATTTCTTAAAAGGTTTAACATTTTTACGCCAAGTCGCTATGGTGATATTTTTTGTTCGGATAGGTTG
>CASECI010000048.1 GCA_949286465.1 uncultured Alphaproteobacteria bacterium
GGAGGACATACACATTGATTCGTTGCTGCATTCCACTGAGTTTTTGGCGCAGTACAGGTTATGCATGTATTTGTTGCAGTGTTCAAATTTGATCCAGTTGGACATTTGCAAGTGTTTTGGTCAGCACCGGCGGGTGTTCCAGAAGGACATACGCAGGCGGAGCCATTCCAATAAGTTTTCGGCGCTGTGCAACAGTGTCCGTTACTTAAAGTTTGCCCTGCATAACATTGGCAGGTTGAAGGATTTGCCCCTACTGGTGTTCCAGAAGGACATACGCAGGCAGAACCATTCCAATAGGTTTTAGGAGAGGAACAGCAATGACCGTTACTTAATGTTTGGCCTGCATAACATTGACAGGTTGATGGATCAGCTCCTCCGGGAGTGCCTGAAGGGCATACACAGGCGGAGCCATTCCAATATGTTGTTGGGCTTGGACAACAGTATCCGTTAGAAAGAGTTTGTCCATTTGGACATACACAGGCGGAGCCATTCCAATAAGTTGTTGGACTCGGGCAGCAGTGTCCGTTAGATCCAACTTGCCCAGATGAACAACATACGCCATTTGTTAATATTTTATTGTCTGGACATACGCAGGCAGAGCCATTCCAATATGTTGTAGGAGAAGAGCAACAATGACCATTAGAGAGGGTTTGCTCAGCATAACATTGACAAGTTGAAGGGTCTGCACCTACGGGGGTGCCAGAGGGGCAGACACACGCAGAACCATTCCAATATGTTGTTGGGCTCGGGCAGCAGTGTCCGTTAGAAAGAGTTTGTCCATTCGGACATACGCAGGCAGAGCCATTCCAATGTGTAATAGGATCTGGACATGTACATACATTATCACCATCAGGATCTGTTTTGTTACTTTCGCATACACAGGTATTAGAACTATTTACAACTTTATTTCCATAGCATTGACATGTTTCTGGATCTGCTCCAGTTGGTGTTCCTGATGGACATACGCATTTTCCTCCATCCCATTGCGTTATGGGATCCGGACATTTACATTGGTCTCCTCCTGCGCTTACCTGATTAGAAGGACAAGCACAGATGTTACTAGAATTAGGAACTAAATCGCCTGAGCATTGACAAGAAATAGGGTCAGCACCAGTTGGTGTGCCAGAAGGACATTCGCATCCGCTATCCGTACATATTTGTGCTCCTTCACATGCGTAAACACAATCATCTCCTGATTTTTTATAACAAACACCACATTCATATGTATCTTGTTTCATTCCGTGTATAACAGCATCATAAACAAAAGTTATTTTATTTCCATTCCCTGAACAAAAAGAAACATTGCCGGGTTCAATAAGGTTGTCGTTTACGGCAACAGAAACTGCAGAAGCGTGATTCCCTTCAGCTAATCGACGACAGACACTTTCTGTGACAGGAGAAATATCTATTGAAAAACGAGAGGTAGCAATTTTAGTTTGTGTGTAAGTTAATCCGTCAACCTCACTTTTAAAGCCTAAAGCACCGATTGTTGAATTTAAGTTGTAATTTGAAAACCCTGGATCCGTTGATATTGCAGAAGCTCTTAAAACGACATCTTTTGCTATATTGTTTGCTTTGATTTTGTTAAGAGCATATGTAAAACCAGCTAAAAGAGTTGTTACTATAACAGAAATTATTGCTAAAATCGCCAACATTTCAAGCATTGAGCGACCTTTATCGTGATGAGAATGTTTTTTTAGCAAAAGAGACATTTTATCCTCCTTGATAATTGTTTTTATATATTCTTATAAAATTATCGAATATTGTCAATTAAAAATCCTTTTTTTTAGGCTTTGTTAACTTCTTTATGTGAAAATAATTTTCTAAAGAGGTTGAAATGGAAAAATTTTTAACGGGCGATACTATATCTAAAGAAATTACCTGTGAGATTGCTAAATATGAGCATTTTACGTTGTGGCCATCTCAAAAGAATCCGATTATACCCAAAAAAATGCCATCAGAATTACCTAAGCCGTTGACTATTGTTGCTCAAGAATTAGACGATAAGAAATTGAAGGACTTTTTGTCTCTTCCTATTGATGGTTTGATAGATGGGCAAGCTATGGGAGATTCTATTCATGATTTTATGCAAAATGCAATGAAAGATACTCTGGCTCATAAATTGTCTTTCCTATTGACGTGTCCCGTGATGTATAATTGTGATGTGGCTAGTATTTTTGTACAGGCATTATCTAAGCGTTTAAAATTAACGGAAAATAGAGCATCGGGTATACATATGGCTCTTCATGAGGCCATTGTGAATGGATTAATTCATGGAAATTTACAGATCGGAAGTGAGTATCGGCAAGATGTACGTTCTTTTGTCGAGTATGGTCGTATATTAAGTGAACGATTGAATGATCCTGCGTTCGCTCGAAAAAGTATCTCTATATCTGCTCATTGGGATGAGACTAAGTTAGAGTTAAAAGTGCGTGACGAAGGCGCTGGATACATTATTAAAGAAAATTTCTATAATCGGACGATGGCAAGTGCTAAAAGTAAAACAGGAAGAGGTTTGCTTTTTATAGCCGGAATCGCAGATTCTTGTACGATTGATGATTTCGGTCGTGAAATGACGCTTACTTTTGGTTTGAAAGAAGATTACACAAAAGCTGAAAGTAATACATACATTCAGACACAAGAAGATGTCGGTAATGTTTATGCTCGGCCTTCTGTAAGTGAGTGCCGCGTCTTGATTATTGAAGATAATTTATCTAATCAAACTATGCTATTTCGGCTGTTAAATGTTATTGGAATTAACATGGTAGAATGTGCTACTGATGGGATTGAAGGATTAAAAAAAGTAGAAACTTTTAAGCCAGATCTAATCATTTTAGATATTACAATGCCTCGCATGAATGGGTATGAGGTTCTTCATCATTTAAAATCTTCGCCTCTGACGCAAAATATACCTGTTCTTATCGAAACCGCAAGTGACACAAGAGAGGCAAGAGATAAAACCTTTAGAACAGGGGCAACAGATTTTATTACAAAACCTATTAATCCTCTAGAGTTTTTCTCTAGAATTAAAGTCCATTTAGAAAATCGATTGTTGATTAAGCACCTAGAAAAGCAACTTGCACAAATTGAAGAAGAATTGACTTCTGCTCAACGAATGCAAAGAACCTTACTGCCTTCAGATTCTATGCTTAAAAGTATTGAAGAACAGTATAAAATTGAGTTTGCGCATCATTTTGAGCCTTCTTCTCGACTAGGAGGAGATTTTTGGGAGTTAATTCCTTTATCTGAAACAAAACTTGCTGTGTATATTTGTGACTTTTCTGGTCATGGAATGTCTGCTGCATTAAATACTTTCCGCTTACATGCCTTAATCACTCAAATGGATCACCTTAATATTGAAATTCCTGCCTCTGCTATGGCCATGATGAATTTGCAACTTTTAACATTATTACCAAGAGGCCAGTTTGCTACATTCTTCTTGGCAGTTATTGATTTGGCTAAAAATGTTATGATGTATTCTTCTGCAGGAGTTCCAAAACCGATATTAATACAAGGTGATGGTCAAATGACACTGTTAAATGCTGATGGAATGCCTCTTGGCATTAGCAAGCAAGCTCAATACCATAATATTCAAGTGCCTTTCACGCCTGGCGCAAAATTGTTGTTGTATAGTGATGCCTTGACCGAATCTCCTAATATTAATGGAGAGAGACTGGGAGAAGAGGGATTTGCTAAAATGGTTATGCATCATATTAAAGAAAAAAATCCTTCTGATTTTATTCGTTCTCTTATGAAAAATTTCTTCTCTTATGCACCTCCACCGCCTCCTGATGATGTGACGGTCGTTTTCTTGCACAGAAAGGATAATCAATGATTAGACTTTTTGTAAAAGATGAATTACAGAAAAATAGCTTAGTTTCTTTGGAAGAAAAGCAAATCCATTATTTACTTCATGTTATGCGATTAAAAGTGAATGACAGAATTTTACTTTTTAATGGCCATGATGGTGAATATGTTGCGAATTTAATTGAATTGTCTAAAAATAAAGCTATCGCTTGTTGTGAAAAAAGAGTCCGCTTGCAAGAAGAAGAAAGAGATTTAAATATATGGCTCTGTTTTGCTCCTATCAAAAAAGACAATATGGACTTCGTGGTACAAAAAGCAACAGAACTAGGAGTAAGCACTTTATATCCTGTGATAACATCAAGAACTGTATGTAAGCCAAATGTCGAGCGAATGAAAGCACAAGTTATCGAAGCAGCAGAACAATGTGAACGTCTTTCAGTCCCTCAAGTGATGGAGCCAATCCGTTGGGATTTGTTCTTTGATACATTTCCAGAGGATAGAATCCTCTATTATTTGAATGAGCGGGGCAATGGAATTACTTCTGTTTCTTCTCAAAAAAAGTCTGCTTTTTTTATCGGCCCTGAAGGTGGATTTGACCCAAAAGAATTGGAAAAGCTTGCTACTATGAAACAAGCAATAAGCATACATTTAGGAAGACGGATTTTAAGAGCTGAAACAGCTTCAATCGTGGCTCTTGCTTGTTATAATCAAGTTTTGGGATGGAAGGCTTAAATAATAGTTGCAAAATATAATGGAATGGCTTAAAAATAAAAAATAAAATAAAGAAAAGGTGGTATAGATGATAAGTTTTAAAACTCAATTTTTCCTCTCTGTAATCGCGGGCATTTTGGCCGTAGGCTCTGCAAATGCTTCAATGAATCTTGCGGATACTGTTTTAGTATGTCGTTCTCGTCAGTGTGCTCCGGCTGAGAAAATGATGACACGCGAGTTTTTATATAATCAGCTTGGGTCTATGTTACAAAATAATATTAATCAATCTATTTTATTCTGTGATGCTGATCCTAATGTAAGAGTTTGTTTAAATGATCGAATTGGATTGAATGTTTTGTCGGGAGTAACAAATGGAACATTAGAAATTCCTGGGATGACTTTGTTAGATGCTAAAGCTTGTCCTGACTTTAATGGATATACATTCGTTTCTGATTATAAACTTTCGATTAATGGAACTTATCCAGAATGTCAAGCCTCTTTAAATAAGATGGCTATTAATGCTCCAGATGATATTACAATTCAAACGCCTGGCTTTGAATGTCGTTTTACAGAAAATGGCATTACCGTCATGAATGCTTCTTATGTTATTGATTATGTTGATTTTGATTACGGTATCCTTGGTGCTTATTATACAATGGCAGTTGGTCAAGTATCTAAGGGAGGCAGAACGGGTTATATGTTAATGCGTTTTAAGAGTACAAGTAATGATATGAATGAAATGCGTGGAGGAACTTGTTGTGAATGTGATAGTTCGCAAATACCTCCTTGTCAATGTGAACCTGAAGAGCCTGAAGTTATTGTTCAAGAAAAAGTTGTAACAGAATATGAAGTTGCTCCGATTGAAGTCACAATTAAAACAAAGGCTCCTATAGAGGCAGGTATGACACAAGATATTCGTGTTAATGGTGTTGACGTAAAAGGAGTTCCTATTGTTACAGAAACATCAGTTCAATCTTCAGAGAATAATGTTAAAGAAACTATTAGACAAGTAGAAGTGACGTCTAATAAAGAAAACTTATAAGGGATATGATTTTAAAAGGCCCTTTAACAAAAGTTAAAGGGTCTTTCTTTTTGAGAGGTTAAAAATGGTAAAAGAACAAATTCTTTCAAATGGAATACGTGTTGTTACAGATGAAATGAAAGATGTCGAAACGGTTTCAATAGGAATATGGGTTTCTGTTGGTTCTCGTTTTGAAGAGCCTGAAATAAGTGGAATTTCTCATTTATTAGAGCATATGGCTTTTAAGGGAACAACTACTCGGACTGCTTTGCAAATAGCTCAAGAAGTCGAGAATGTTGGAGGCATTATTAATGCTTATACTTCTAAAGATGTAACGGCTTATTATGTTAAAGTCTTAAAAGAAGATGCTTCTATGGCTTTATCTATTTTAGCTGATATCTTTCAAAATTCAACAATGAATCAAGACGAGCTATCTCGGGAAAAAGGGGTTGTTTTACAAGAAATATCTCAAACTTTAGATGCTCCAGATGATATCATCTTTGATTATTTCCAAGAGACCGCATTTCCTAATCAGCCTCTAGGAAGGCCTATATTAGGTTCTGCACAAATTGTTCAATCGATTACATCAGAAACTTTGCTTTCTTATATGCATGACGAGTATGTTGCTCCTCGAACGATTGTATCTGCAGCTGGAAATATTTCTCATGATTTCTTAGTCCAACAAGTAGAAAAACTGTTTTCCAATCTTTCAAAAGAAGGAAAACGTGTTATGGCTTCTGCTCATTATGAAGGAGGAGAATTTCGTCAGAAAAAAGATATAGAACAAGTAAATGTTTTGTTAGGTTTCCCTGGAGTATCTTATCACGATAAATTATTTTATGCTCAGACAATCTTGTCTACCATTTTAGGCGGAGGAATGTCGTCTCGTTTATTCCAAGAAGTTCGAGAGAAAAGGGGACTTGTTTATAGTATATATTCGTTTGCTTCAAGTTATATTGATTCAGGCCTTTTTGGAATATATGCAGGGACAGGAGAAAAAGAAGTAAAAGATTTATTGCCTGTTGTTTGTGATGAGTTATTAAAAGTTTCATCAACGCTTACAGATGAAGAAATAGAGCGTGCAAAATCACAATTAAAAGCTATGATTTTAATGAAAAGAGAAAGTACGTCTGCTCGGTGTGAAGGAAACGCACGTAATATAGCTATTTTTGGCAGAGTTATTCCTAAAGAAGAAACAATCGCAAGAATTGAAGAAGTTGATGCTTCTCTCTTGCAAAAGACGGCTCATTTTATTTTCTCTAAAAAACCGACATTAGCATCTTTAGGCCCCATAGAACATGTGTGGGATTATGACTTGCTGATAGAGCGATTACGCCACGTATAATGAGGTATTGTCATATAATATTCATGAGAAAAGAGTTGTTTGTTTAGATAAAATAAATTATAAAATAAATATGTCTTTATTAAAATCTATTGCCACTGTGAGTGGCTTTACAATGTTAAGTCGGATAATTGGCTTTATCCGAGATGTTTTAATTGCTCAATATCTCGGAGCAACAATGTTATCTGATGCATTCTTTGTTGCGTTACGTTTTCCTAATTTATTTAGAAGTTTATTTGCTGAAGGGACACTTAATGTTTCTTTCGTTCCAATATTTTCACATCTTCTAAAAGAGAAGGGGAAAGATAAAGCGCGTTTGTTCGCTAAAGAGGCCTTTAGTTTATTATTTTACATTTTACTTACTTTTATGATTTTAATGGAGCTCTTAATGCCATATGCAATGATTGTTTTGGCTCCTGGTTTTGAACAAATCCCTGGAAAAATAGAGCTTACAACACAGTTAAGTCGTATCACTTTCCCATTTTTATTATTTGTATCTTTAGTTTCTTTATTGTCCGGCGTGTTAAATTCTGTTGGTAAGTTTGCCGCAGCGGCTTTTACACCTTGCTTATTGAACTTAATGATGATTGTATTTTTGATATTCTTTTCCCCATTTATGCCAAATCCTGCATATGCTTTAGCTTGGGGTGTCTTTTTTGCTGGCATAATAGAGCTGTCTTTTTTAATTTGGAATATGCATAGAAATGGTCTGTCTTTTGGTTTATGGGGCCCTATTAAGGTTGTTCGTTGTTTTTCTAAGGATATTAAAACATTATTTAAACGCATGCTACCAGGCGTATTTGGGTCCGGAGTATATCAAATCAATTTATTTCTAGATACATTTTTTGTTTCTTTCTTAATTCAAGGTGCTGTTTCTTGGTTAAATTATGCATATCATTTATTCCAACTTCCTATAGGGATAATAGGAGTTGCGATTGGAACAGCTTTATTACCTATTTTATCTCGCTATATTCATGAAGGAAAAATTCAAAAGGCAAGACATGAAATGAACAGAGGATTAGAAGTGTCTTTATCTATGTCTTTATCTTCAATGATTGGCCTTTTTATTTTGTCAGTTCCTATTGTCTCGGTGTTGTTTGAACGAGGGGCTTTTACTTATGAAGAAACGCTTCCAACTGCTAATGCTTTACGTGCGTTTTCTTTAGGTTTACCAGCTTATATGTTGACGAAAGCTTTAGCCCCTTTTTTCTATGCAAAAGGAGATACAGTTACACCGGTTAAAATAGCTACTCTTGGAGTTGTTGTTAATGCTATTTTGTGTTTAATTCTTATGCAATTTTGGGGCCATATCGGAATTGCATTAGCGACAAGTATTACTGTTTGGGTTAATGCGGGGCAATATGTTTATCTATTGAAAAAAAGAGGTGATTTTTCTTTGGATTTACTTTTTAAATTTAGAGCTGTCAGAATTATTTTTTCAGCAATCATGATGGGGATACTATTAGTATCTGAAAAATACATATTAGATCATTATTATCAAAACTGGTTACAAGAAAAACATTTTATGCCATTTTTATTCTTATCAATTCTTATAGGCTCTTCTATTCTTTTATATTTTGGAATACTGATTGCGACAAAAGGAATTCGTTGGAAGGATTTGAAGTCTTTTTTATTTCATAAAAAAACAAATAAGAAAGCCTTGACCAATATTTGAAAAAGAAGCAAAATAGTAAGAGGAAAGAAAATGAAAAAAGTAAAAAACAAATTTATTCAAAATATTAAAGAAAGTTTTTTAAGTTTTTATAAAACTTTTTTTTCTTCGATAAAAACTTTTTTGATTCATACTTATAGGTCTTTGAAAGCATCTACTTTGTTAGCTTTGCGTAATCCAAAATCATTTTTGTCTCAATCTATTAGATTTATTTTTCTGTGGTGGAAGCGATTAGTAATAGGTATCGTGTCTTTCTTAATAATTCTTTACCCTATATTAGGTTTTATGTCTGAAGAGATTGATGATAGTGCAAATTTTTCTGGAAAAGCTGTTTCAAGTTCTCAAATGCAAAGTGTGCAAACTGCGGAAGCTCTTATCCATAGAGAAGTTATTCAGCACGGCTGGAAAGCCAATTTACCTATCGTTTTCCCATCTTCAATTCTGGATAATATGCCTTCATATCAAATGGGTATTATAGAAGCTCTACAAGCTTTTACAGGCGCTTTTCACGACGAAAAATTACAAAGAAGCTCTGAAATGTTATCTTATTCAGGAGATACATGGTATCTTAATTTTTCGTCTTATTTAAAGCCTATGAAGCCTGCTCAGAGAGTGTATCGTAAAGCAATGGCTTTGCTAAGATCTTATAATGAAGATTTACAAGAAGGAAAAAAAGCTCCATTAACAGTTCAAAATTTAAAATCTATTCTAAATGCTATGTGTCAAGACTTATCGGAGAGTCTTGTCAGCATAGATGAACAACTTCTTAAGATAAGCGTCATTGATTTTGAAGCTGATAACGTATTTTATAATACAAAAGGAAAATTGTATGCAGATGCTTTGTTAATGAGAGATTTAAAAAAAGATTATGTCAAATTAATTGAAACGCCAGAAATAGAAATTTCTTTTAATGATGCCATTGATGCTTTAATTCGAGCGTATCAATATAATCCTTGCATTATTTTAAATGGGAAAGTTGATGGTTTATTGGTGCCATCTCATTTGGCTGTTCAAGGATATTATACAGGACAGGCTATAAATAGATTACAAGAATTGCAAAACTTATTAAATCTAAGGAATGAAGAATGACTGAAATGACGCATGAAGAACTAACGCAATTAATTCAAAATATTTTAGAAATACGTATCCGTCCTGTTTTACAAGCTCATGGTGGTGATATTGCTTTTAAGAAGTTTGAAGATGGTATATTATGGGTAGAACTTCAGGGGGCATGTAACGGATGTCCAGGAGCTTTGAATACTTTAAAAGGTAATGTTGAACATTTTATGAAATTAATAATTCCTGAAATAAATGAAGTAAAGGATGTTTATTTAGAAGCTCTACATAAATCAACAGAGGATCTATCATGAAAAAAGTAACAACAGCTATTATCATTATTTTAGTAGCTTGGATTGTATTTGAAATTGTGCATTATGCTTCGCAGCCTGTTTCTTCTCCCAAGGTTGTCTTGACTGTAAAAGAAGACATAAAAAACTCCTTAGATAAGGGGGAGGCTGTAAAAGAAGAACTAGATTTTTCTAATAAAAATGATGAAAATAACAATGTTAAATTATCCGAAGAATTGAATGATAAAATAAAGTTAGTTTATCCAAAGGATACACAAGAATTAGAAAAACTTTTTGCAAACTTTAATAGACAGGCGATTCCCAGAATTTTTGTGGGTTCTTTCCCAGATGATTTTTCTCAGAATGGGTCTCCTGCTTTATTTGCTAAAACTTTATTGCCATTAATTTTACAAGAAAATGAGAAAATTTCTTTAGAGCGGAAGAAATTACTTCCTATTGTTGTTAAAATACGTCAATCTCAAGTTTTGAACGACGAAGAAAAACAGTTTTTTGATTATTTAGTTACAAAATATGATGTTATTGAAGTTGGACCTTTAAATCAATCGAAACAACTTTTAGAAAGAGTAGATAGAATTTCTCCAGCTTTGGCTATCACACAAGCATTAGAGCAAACAAAAGAAGGAAAAGATTTGACATCTATCTTCGGTATATATAAATGGAACGATAAAGATCAATTTGTCTATGCAACATATTCAAATTTACAAGAAGCCGTTGCAGATTATGCTTTACACTTAAATACGACTGTTCCATATTACGTTTTTTGGGAACTAAGGTCGTTGAATAGGGATAAAAGACAACCTATGAAAGCTCGTGTCTTTATGGATGGATTAACATCTTATCGTTATGGCGATAGAGCATACGTTTCAAAGTTGATAGATGTGTTTAATAAGTTTGGTTTATTTAATTTAGACGATACCCAACTTGAAGAGGAACAATAAATGACAAAGACAGCACGAATTTTAGCTTTAATTATAGGATTATGTATTGGTTTTTTATTCTTATATGCGGCAGTAGGAGAAAAGATTTTTTACTGGTTTAAATAAGATGAGAAAAATTCAGTTTATTTTTTTCCTTATTTTTTTAATTGGATTAAGTTCGGTTAGTTATTCTGAAACATTGGTTGTTAAAACTGTAGGAAATCAAACTTATTCTTTTGAAGTCGAAATTGCAGATACTGCTGAAAAGGCGGCAAGGGGATTAATGTATCGTTCTTCTATTCCATCAAATTCAGGGATGCTTTTTATATCTAAAGAATCTCGTATTTGGTCTATGTGGATGAAGAATACACAAGTTCCATTAGACATGCTTTTCTTTGATGAAATGAATGAAATAGTTTATATTAAGGAGAATGCATCGCCATATAGTTTAGATATAATTTCTTATCCTTTCCCAGTTAAAGGAGTCCTAGAGTTAAAAGGGGGGATTGTAAAGGAGTTAGGTATAAAACTGGGAGACCAGTTAATATATTGATTTAATCTTAAAAAGTAAAAAAGCGAAAGAATATTCTTTCGCTTTTTAATTGGTCGGGGCGATAGGATTTGAACCTACGGCACCTTGGTCCCAAACCAAGTACTCTACCAGGCTGAGCTACGCCCCGATGACGTACTTATACATGATTTTTTTTTTAGATGCAAGATTTTTTTTATTTTTTTTAGAAAATCATTTTTTTTCATTATTTGACAATAAGTCAAAGATTTCTTATCCTTAACAAAAAGGAGGAAATTTTGCTTCAAAAATTAAAGGATGCATCACAAGAAGAATTTATGTCTGCTGTTAATAATGGATTAGATGTAAATACTTTTTTTAAAATAAAAGGAACTTCTATAAGTTATACGCCATTTATGCTCGTTTGCTTGCGAGGTAATGAGGTTTTATATGAATTAATACGGCCGAAAGCGAATATTCACTTACAAGACACTTTTTCTAGAAGAACTGCATTAATGTGTGCTGCTTTTGGGAAAAATAAGAGGATTATTAAAGATTTGATAGAAAGTGGCGTAGATGTGAATGCAAAGGATTTTAATGGGGACACGCCATTACATTATTTATTTCATCCGCAACAAATTAAAAAGCCTGAAATTTCTTTAATAGATCTGTTTTTAAAAAATGGAGCAAATATTAATTTAACGAATGATGAAGGAACTTCTCCGTTGTTGAATGCCGTTGCTTATGGAGATGTTTCCTTTATAAAATACATGAAGCAAAAAGGAGCAGATATTAATTTAGCGCAAGGAGACGGATTAACACCATTAATAGCGTCTATTTGGAGTCATAATTTTAAGATTTTTTCTTTTTTATTAAAAAGTGGGGCTAATTTAGAGGCAAGAGAGCAAGCCAAATTAATTAATGATAATATTTATTATCCAGGTGGAACTGCTGTTATGACGGCTGTTTTCAATCAACATATCAAAATGCTGGAGAAGCTGGTTAAAGCTGGAGCTAAGCTTAGAACTTATGGAGATTGTGGAGAAACTTTATTGAATATAGCAGTTGCTCATTATAAAACAAAAATTATAGATAAATTAATTTCTTTAGGAGCAAGTCCTCTGGAAAATGATTCTTGTGATATTGATACTTTTGAGGTTTTAGATAGTATGTTATATTCCAATAAAAATATGAAAGATAAAACAGAAAAAAGCAATTACAAAAAAACAATTAAGTGTTATAAGAAGGTGATGAAAGCTCCTTATAAAGTTATTTCTTGGAATGTTCAGCTACCAGAGAGACAAAGATATAGAGAAGATTAGATTTTGAAAGATATGATATGCGATCGGATGAAGAGATCATAGACTTAATATTAAAAATCGCTTCTCAAGACGAACGAATTCGGATTGTAGCTATGAATGGCTCTCGAGTTAATAAAAACGCTCGACAAGATGCTTATCAAGACTTTGACATTGTTTTTCTAGTAAAAGACATGCAATCCTTTTTAAAAAATAAAAAATGGGTTGATATTTTTGGAAAACGACTAATTATGCAAACGCCAGAAGATGCTCATTTGTTTCCGGCATCTTTAGGTGGATGGTATACCTATTTGATGTTATTTGAAGATAAAAACAGAATAGATTTAATGCTAATTCCTTTAAAGGACCTAAACAAGTACTTGAGAAATGACAAACTTATAAAAATTTTGCTTGATAAAGATGACCTTATAGAGAAGCTACCAACTCCCAGTGATGAAACATTTTGGATAAAAAGACCTACAGAAGAACAATTTCAAGGATCTTGTAACGAATTTTGGTGGCTTGTTCCTTATGTTATTAAAGGAATTAAACGTGATGAAATAATTTATGCTCAAGATCATTTAAGTCTTTTAAGAAAAGAATTATTACGACAATTCGCGTGGAAAGTTGGATTTGAAAATAATTTTCAAGTAAGCGTTGGAAAATCCTATAAATTTTTAAGAAAGTTTATTGAAGAGAAAGAATTCAATAAAATCGTGAAAACTTATTCTACAGCAGATGAAATGGATTGTAGTAAAGCACTAAACATAATGTGTGAGCTATTTAGAGAAGTTGCTCGGAAGGTGGCTCAGGAAGGGGATTTTAAATATATTAAGGAAGAAGAAAAAAATATAATGAATTATTTGAAAGAAGAATTATGAAAAGAAAATTATTACTTTTAGCTTTATTTTTTCTTGCAAGCTATTTATTTGTTTTATACTTTTTTCAAGAAAAATTTTATTTTTGGCCTACAACGACATATTCCTCTCCTGCGGAAATAGGCACACCCTTTAAGGAGAAAGAGCTTTTTATGCAAGATGGAACACCTGTTATGGTATGGTATAAGAAAGGCGAACAAAATAAACCAGCTATTTTATTTTTACATGGGAACTCATACAATCTGGCAAAATTTGCTCCTTTAATGCTACCATATGTTCAAAAGGGATATTCTGTTTATATGTTGGAATATCGAGGTTTTGGAGGTGTACCTGGTGTAGCTTCTGAAGAAAATATGTTTTCTGATGCTGTGGAAGTTTTTGATTGGATAAAAAAACAAACGAAAGAGCCGGTTATCGTATATGGCTATTCTTTTGGATGTGCCGTTAGTATGGGACTTACTCTAAGTAGAGAACCTGATGCTGTTATTTTACAAGCGCCATTTTCTTCTTTAAAACAGTTGGTAAAGGAAAAGCCAGTTCCTTTTGCATCATATTTGTTGAAGGCTCCTTTCGCCTCAGATAAGAGTATTCAATATTACCACAATCCACTTTTGATTTTGCATGGAACAAAAGATAGTTTAATACCTATACATCATGCTCAAAAACTATTTGATTTATCTAAAAGTTCAGACAAAACCTTTATCCCATTTGAAAATGAGGAACATCGCTTCTTTTTTAAAGGAATAGCTTTTCCTGTTATTGAAAAATGGATTCAAGAGCGATTTTAATCTAGTTTTTTATTAAAAAACCAACCAGCAAAAGTTAAGGTAATAAAAGCAATACCTAATAAAGGAAGAGTATAATCAAAGATGATAGAAGAAGAAATATTTTTTAAATAAATGCCTTTCATTAATTTAAAGAAATACGTTAAAGGATTAATTAAACTTAACTTCTGTAAATAGATAGGCATATTTTCGACGGGTGTTACATACCCAGATAATAAAAAAGTTGGAGCAATGAAAGCAAAAACGCCTAAAATAGCCTGTTGTTGAGTTTTACATAAGGTAGAGATAAATAATCCAACTCCTGCGATTGATAACAAGAAGACTAAGATACATGTATACAAAGTGAAAACGGAGCCTTCTAATGGAATATTAAAAATGATAATTCCTGCTAAAAGCATAAAAGTAACTTCTAGTAAAGTAATTATAAGAGCAGGGATTGTTTTCCCAATTAAAATGTCTACAGAAGAAAGAGGAGATACAATAATTTGATCAAAAGTTCCTAGTTCTTTTTCTTGAGCCACAGCAAGAGCTGTTATAGATAGAGTCATAACCATCGCAAGAGCTCCTGTTAAAGAAATAACAATAAACCAGTGATAATCGAGATTAGGGTTAAACCAATTTCGAATATTGATTTGAATTTTGCTTGTTGAAGGCATAATACCTGAGATTTCATTTTGAAAATTGCTTACAATCTGAGTAGCATATGATTGAACGATTTGGGCTGCATTAGATTTCCGACCATCTAAAATGAACTGTATAGTTGCAGTACTTTGGTTATATATGTTTTTGCTAAAGTCATTCGGAATAGTGACAGCTAGATAGACTTTTTGTTGATCAATTAATTTTTTTAATTGCGATTGATTATTGATAAGATAGACTTTATCAATAATAGGAGTATTTTCAAATTTGTCTATGAGAGCACGAGAAATTTCTGTTTGATCTTTGTCATAAATTAACAGAGAAATATTTTTTACTTCTAGAGTAGCGGCATAAGCAAAGATAGTAAGCTGTAAAATAGGAGGAAGAATAATCATAATCCGATTTTTACGGTCAGACCAAATAATTTGAAATTCTTTCATAATAAGAGCCTTAATTTTATGAATATGAGAAAGAAAATTCATTTAGTCCTCCAGTTTTCGTTTGGTTGTTTTATATATGATGAAGAATATAATAATTGCATAAACAACTAAGAATAAGCTTTGAGGAAGTAAAACCTCCCAAACATTTCCAGCCATAAACAAGTTATTAATGATAGGTGTAAAATAACGAGCGGGAATGATGTAAGTGATAGCTTGAATTGGTTTAGGCATGGTTGGAATTTCGAAAAGAAATCCAGACAACATGACTGCAGGAAGAAAACCGAATGCAGCAGCAGTGATAGCTGCTAGAAATTGATTTTTGGCAAAGGTAGAAACATAAAAGCCTTGTCCTAAAGCTGTTAGTAAGAATAAGCTGGACATAATAAAATAAACGAAGAACGAACCACGGAAAGGGACGTTAAAGACAAAGATTGTTAAAAAAGTACAAAAAATTGTCGAACACATAGCTAGTCCATAATAGGCAATATATTTAGCGATTAAGAAATCAAATTTAGTTGCCCGAGTTGTTAAAAGAGCTTCCATAGTTCCTCTTTCCCATTCTCTTGCAATAACAAGAGCGGTTAAAATCATTCCGACTAATGTCATGATGACAGCAATAGAACCGGGTAAAATAAAATTTCGACTTTCTAGTTCAGGATTAAACCAAATGATTGGTTCAATATTAATAAGAGTGGGAACATGAACAGACTTTTCATTTCCATAGATTTTAGCCCAGTTTAAAATAGTTCCTTGAACATAATTGGATACAAAAGTTGCTATGTTTGGATCAGTCGCATCTGTAATCAATTGAACTGATGCAGAATAATCATTATTGCGGAGAGCTTTTGAAAAATTATTAGGAAAAATAATCATTGCCTTTATTTTATCCTGCATGAGAGCTTGAATCATTTCAGAACGACTATTAAAGCGTGTCACATTTAAGTATTTTGTATTTTCAAAGCTTGCAACTAAATCATTCATTTCACTTGTATATCCCTCAATTAATAACCCTGTGTTAATGTTATTATTATCAAGATTAATAGCTGTTGCAAAAATTAAAAGCAAAATGAAAGGAAGAATAAATGCGATTAAAATACTACTTGGATCGCGAATAATTTGTAGAAATTCTTTTTTGACAAGAGAACAAATTATTTTCATTTATCTGTCTCCTTGTCATATTCTAAAATAGTTCGGATAAATGCTTGCTCCATTGTTTCATTAGCTTCTTTTATTTCTGAAGATGTTCCTATTTTAATAGCTTGTCCCTTATAAATAAGAGCGATTCTGTCACAATATTCCGCTTCGTCCATAAAATGAGTTGTAACCATAACAGTTACTCCTTTTTCCACCATAGCATTAATATGTTTCCAAAATTCGCGTCTTGTTAAAGGATCAACACCGCTTGTTGGTTCGTCAAGAAATAAAATCGATGGATTGTGCATAATAGAGCAAGCTAAAGCAAGACGTTGTTTGTATCCTAATGGTAAATTTCCTGCCAAATCAGAAAGATATGGCTTCAAGTTGAAGGTATCAATCATTTGTTTGATGCGCTCTTTTTGTTGGGTTCCTGTTAATCCATAAATGCCTGAGAAGAATGTTAAATTCTGTATGACGCTTAGAGGACTAAATAAAGAAAATTTTTGAGCCATATAACCAAGTTTAGAACGTGCTTTAATAGGATCTTTTCGCATGTCAATTCCTGTTATAATAGCTTTTCCGGATGTAGGTTTAGAAAGTCCGCACATCATTTTAAAGGAGGTTGATTTTCCGGCTCCATTAGGTCCAAGTAAACCAAAAATTTCACCTCGTTTGATTTTAAAATTAATGTCTTTTGCTGCAACAAATGAACCATATTTTTTGGTTAAATGATCTGCAATAATAACATCTTCTTTGGACTTTATAACTTTTATTTTCTCAGCAACGTTTGATTCACCGAGGGAAATACCTCCGAGAATATCTATAACTGCATCTTCAAAACGAGGTGATGTTGGTTTTAAAATAGACTTATATTTTTTTATAACGTTCTTATTTTTTATGACAGTCCGGACAGTATTTCCTTGCATTACAGCATCGACAATAGGTTCTTTTAAAAAATCGCGAAGTAAATGGCGCGTCTTTTTTTGGGGATCAAAAGCTAAAAAAACATGTCCTTTTTCCTTTAGCGTTAAGTCTTTAGGTTTACCATCATACAAAAGATGTCCCTCATTTAACAAGAGGACTTTGTTAAATTTTTCTGCTTCATCTAAGTAAGATGTGGACCATAAAACAGTCATTCCTTCTTTAGATAAATTATAAACCATATTCATTAACTCTTGTCTTGATAGGGGGTCTACACCGACACTGGGCTCATCTAACAATAAAAATTCAGGTTTCCCTAATAAAGCACAAGCTAATCCTAATTTTTGCTTCATCCCTCCAGATAAGTTCCCGGCAAGGCGTTGAGTGAATGGGGTAAGATTTGTTAATGAAAGGAGTGTTTCAAAAATAGAAGATTTCTCTTGAGGGGGTAATTTTTTTAAATCAGCATATAAATTTAAATTTTCTATGACAGTTAAATCTTCATATAATCCAAATTTCTGAGGCATATAGCCTATTTTTTTATGAAGTTCATCAGTCTGACTCGAAGGATTAAAACCTAGAATAGAAATTTCCCCAGACGTGGGTGTTAATAAGCCAATTAAGAGGCGAATAAGTGTTGTTTTCCCAGAACCATCAGGACCAATAAGCCCAACGATGCATCCTTTTGGAAGATTAAAATTGATAGAGTCTAAAGCAGTATTATTTTCAAATTTCTTAGTTAAATTTTTTATACAAAGAATATCAGTCATTTATTCCACTTTGATAGTAACAGGCATTCCTTGTTTTAAAAAATCATCAGCATCATCTATAATTATTCGAGTTCGATAGACAAGATCTGTTCGTAAAGTCGTTGTTTCAATGTTTTTGGGTGTGAATTCAGCCTGAGGAGAAATGAAACCAATATGGCCATTGTAAATTTTGTCTGTAGAGTCTGTAGTAATCTTGACCGGAGTACCAATTTTAAATTTTCCTAGTTCTGTTTCTTGAATATAAGCTCTGACCCACATTTCTTCGTTGAGAGAGAGAGTATAAACTGGGGTTCCAGCTGCAACCATAGATCCTGGTTCTTGTATTCTAACAAGCATGATTCCATTACTTGGAGCATACAATTTTGTATCATCATAGGCTGTTTGAGCTTCGGCAACAACAGATTCCATATAGGCAACATTTGATATAGCTTCATCTCTTGCTGCAAGAATATTATCACATTCTTGTTGAGAAATTGTATCTGTTTTACACAACTCAATATTACGTTTGTATCTTCGTTCTGCATTATGTAATTGTACTTTTGATTGTTCTAGCTGTGCTTTTGCTTGGTTCAATTTATTTAGTATAGGAATATCATCTAAGCAAGCAACTAAATCACCAGAATGAATAATATTTCCTTCTTCGAAAAGCATGTTTTTTAGTCGACCATCGACACGGAAAGAAAGATTCACTTGTCGTATGTCTATGTTTCCATATAATGTTATTATGTTGTTATCTTTAGAATTAAAAAATGATTTTGTTTCTAATGCAGTAAAAATAGCAATACATAAAAATAATAGCATGAATGTTAAGAGGTATTTTTTCTTCTTGAAATCTTTTTTTTCATTCATCATGTTTTATCTCCTTATCAGAAAGCATAGCATAATTTCTTTATGTTTTCCAAGATATTGTTTATAAAACTTTTAAAAGTAATAGTTGTTTTTTCTTCTGTTTCGTGTTTAATAAGAAAGAGTGAGAGAAGAATAAAAATAAAAAAAAGAGAAAGTATGAAGAGAAAAACCAAGAAAAATATAAAATATGTTAGCTTATTTCTAGTATCTATTTTGTTAATTTACTTTTTAGGACTGTATTTTATACAGGATTATTTAATTTTTTACCCTGATAAAAATTATCAAAGTCCAAAAGATATCGGTTGGACACAGTATCAAGAACATCCATTGATGATGCAAGATGGGACAGAGATTATGACTTGGTATGCTAAGGGAAATGTGGATAAGCCAGCAGTATTATATTTTCATGGAAATGCTTCTCAAAATGCAGTATTTGCACCATATTTAAAAACGTACTTAGATAAAGGATATACAGTTATGATACCAGAATATCGAGGTTTTGGAAATACACCAGGAAGAACGACCGAGGAAAATATGTTTTCTGATGCAACAGAAGTCTATGATTTTCTGAAAGAGGAGGGGTATTCAAAAGTTATTGTTCATGGTTTTTCTTTTGGGTGTGCAGTTGCACTAGGATTAACTCAGAATAGAATGCCAGATGCGTTGGTATTGGAAGCCCCTTTTGCTTCTTTAAAACAGTTAGTGCAAGAGACGAAACTTCCTTTTGCAGGCATTATATTAAAATCACCTTTTGAATCAGATAGTTATATTCGATATGTAACTTGTCCATTATTAATTTTACATGGGACAAAAGATAAAACAATTCCTATTCATCATGGAAAGAAACTTTTTACTTTAGCAACATCGCAAGATAAAACTTTTTTAGAAATTCCAGAAGGGACTCATTTTCTTTATAAAAAAGGTTCTCCAGAACTTATAGAAAAATGGATATCTCAACGTTTTAATTAAAATGAGGCGGCCTCCCTTTTAGTGTATCTTGTTTCCACTTTTCTTTTAGTGTAAGTCGATAAGCTTTAAAAACAGGAAGTTTTTTGTAAAAACTACCATTATAAAATTTAATTTGAGTAGTAAAAGGAGGGAGATTTTTTAAAATATTTCTTAAATGTTTATTCAGTGTTTTTTCAGTTAAATGAACTTTATGAAATCGGAAAGTGTACTCCTTAGTATATTCGAAAAACAGATGAATAAGCCATACTAAATGTTGTGGATTTTCTTGAGCCCATTTAATACAAGGATGATTTAAATAAGCTGCTTTGTAAAGTTTTTTCGTTTTATCATTGTACTTTGTTCTTAAGACGGTAGAAATAATCTGGCCGGTTTCGACAATCATTTTATTAAGGCGTACATTGTCTAAAGTACGAGCACAAATAGTAGGATTAGAATGAACGACAAAAATATTCATAATATATAAATAGTTCTTTAAAAGAAAATAGAAAGTATTTGAAAAATATTTTTAAGACAGTTGGTTAAGCTTACAGGGAAAAAAAGAACTTGAAAGCTGTTTCTTTTATGATAAAATGCAAATCTTCATAATGTTTAGAATATAGAGGATTATTATGACGGCGTATAAGGAAATAAAAAAACTAGATGATAAATATAATGCATCAGATATTGAAAAGAGATGCTTGGAATTTTGGGAAAAAGACAATACATATAAGTTTGATGAAACAGCGAGCAGAGAAAATACATATGTTGTTGATACGCCGCCTCCAACAGTTTCCGGTTCTTTGCATGTTGGTCATATTATGAGTTATACGCAAACAGACGTCAAAGTTCGTTATCAACGAATGAAGGGAAAGTCTGTTTTTTATCCAATTGGTTGGGATGACAATGGATTGCCGACAGAACGACGAGTTCAAAATTACTTTAATATTGCATGTAATCCAAATCTTCCATACGATGCAACGTTTAAAGCAGTCCATGATCCTAAAAATGATGGGAAACGGGTAGAGGTTTCTCGTAAGAATTTTATTGAAGCTTGTGAAATTCTAACAACAGAAGATGAAAAAGCTTTTGAAGATATTTTCCGTCAAATAGGTCATTCTTATGATTGGAACTTAAAATATACAACGATTAGTCCTTTAGCGATTAAAGTTTCCCAAGAATCGTTTTTAGATTTAGTTAAAAAAGGAATAGCTTATTCTGTTGAAGCTCCAACGATGTGGGATGTGACTTTCCAATCTGCGGTCGCTCAAGCGGAAATAGAGGATCGTGAGGTAGATGGTTTTTTCCATGATATTCAATTTGGGGTAGAAGGAGAACCAGATGTTCACTTTACAATAGCGACGACACGGCCAGAATTTTTACCAGCGTGTATTGCTGTTGTTGCTCATCCAGATGATGTTAGATACCAGAAATATTTTGGAAAAAAGGCAATAGTTCCTTTGTTCGATATTCCAGTACCAATTGTTCCCTCGGAGCATGCCGAGATGGATAAGGGAACGGGAATTATGATGGTTTGTACGTTTGGTGATGCGGCAGACGTTGCTTGGTGGAAACAATCTGGTTTGCCGATTAAGCAAATTGTCGGATTAGATGGTCGTATTTTGCCTAATGAATACGGTGTTGAACCTTTTGTTAGTCTAAATCCTGAAAAGGCCGCCGCTTATTATGAGCAAATTGTTGGTTTAAAGATGAAAGATGCACGTTCTCAAATAGTTGAATTTTTAAGAGAAAGTGGTGATTTGCTTTCAGAGCCAAAACCTATTAAACATCCAGTAAAATTCTATGAAAAAGGCACTTTACCACTAGAGTTTGTTTCTAGCCGTCAGTGGTTTATTAAAATTTTGGATTATAAAAAGGAATTGGTAGAAGCAGGACGGGAAATTAAATGGTTCCCAAGTCATATGCAAACTCGATATGAAACTTGGGTTGATGGATTAAATCAAGAGTGGTGTATTTCTCGGCAGCGTTTCTTTGGTGTGCCTTTCCCTATTTGGTATAAATTAGATGAAAATGGAAATCCAAATTATAAGGAACCTCTTTTTGCTACACCAGAACAGCTGCCTGTAGATCCAATGACGGATGTTCCAGCTGGTTATACAGAAGAAATGAGAGGTAAGCCAAACGGATTTATTGGTGAGAAGGATATTATGGATACATGGGCAACATCTTCTTTGACCCCACAAATTGCTATGGCTTTTGCACCAAAAGGACATCATTTATCTTTACCATTTGATGTTCGGCCTCAAGCACACGATATTATTAGGACATGGGCTTTTTATACGATTATGAAGGCTTGGGCTCATGACAAGACTATTCCTTGGAAAGAAGCTCATATCAGTGGATTTGTTTTAGATCCAGATCGTAAGAAGATGAGTAAATCTAAGGGAAATGTTGTAACTCCAATGTACCTTTTGGAAAAGTATTCTTCTGATGCTGTTCGTTATTGGGCAGCACGAGCAAAACTTGGGATTGATATTGCTTTTGAAGAGCAAATTATGGAACAGGGTAAAAAACTGACCATGAAAATGTTCAATGCAACAAAGTTTGTATATATGATGGTTCAAAATTCAGGAATTGACTTGAATATAGACTATACAAAAACAATTACAAATCCTTTAGATAAAGCATGGGTTGCGAAGTTAATGGAGACAGTTAAGACTTCTACAAAAGCATTTGAAATAAATGACTATTCTTTTGCTTTAGAAATGACAGAAAAATGTTTCTGGGACTTCTGTGATAACTATTTGGAAATTATTAAGGGAAGAGCGTATAGTTCAGATTCTGTCTCGGCTGTATCAAGCTTAATGTTAACAATAGATACATTTGCTAAATTATTTGCTCCATTTACACCATTTATGGCAGAAGAAATTTATGCAACGCGTCCATGGGGTAAAGGTGAGGAATCTGTTCATGTAACGGCTTTCCCTTCAGTAGCAGATTATGAAATAATTGCCGGTAATGCAGAAGTGTATGATAAAACTGTTGCTTTAGTCGAAATGGTTCGAAAAGTGAAAGCAGAAGAGAAAAGATCTCTACGTACGCCTGTAGTTGCTTTGACTGTGTCAGCTAATGAGCGTAGCATAGATTTATTAAAACAAGCATTAACAGATATAGAGAATGCTTTAAATGTCAAAGATAGCAATCTTACATTAGAAGCGCATTCAGATGAAATTGCCGTAACGAACTGTGTGCTCGGTGAAGATGAAAAGAAAGTCAAAGCCTAACTTTGGCAAAGGAGATTTTAAAAAGCACTCTGACATCACAGAGTGCTTTTTTGTTAAATATAATAAGGAGTAATATTTTATAAAAAATCTTGACTCTGGGGGGGGGGGGTATGATATAATAAAAATAGGAAATGAAAAGTTTATTATTTTAAAAGTCATAGAAAGGAGTTAGGAAATGATTTTAGATGTTTTAAGAAAAATTGTTCGTTCGACGCAACAGAAGCCAGCACAGGATGTCATAAAAGATAATCCTGCAATTTCGGAATACCGAAAATTGGATGACCGCCAATTAGCTTTTGCATTAGTCGAGATGTACAATACGGTCGGTACAATCGGGTTAAATTGTAAGAAAGGGATTTCTTCTGATCAAAAAACGCAAGATTACTTAAAAGAAGTTGCGCAGTACGCGCCGGCTTTAGTTGCTGTGGCACAAGAACGGGCAAAAGTCAAAGGCATTAAGGTGCCGAACTATGAGCCATCCAAATTAATGAGTTTTCCTCTTACTCTCGGCAATGGTATTTTGGGGGCTTGTGAAACACGTTTATTGGAACTTTGTAGTGTTTTTCCGGGAGTAGACAAAGATTTTGCCGAACGGAATAAAGCATGGAGAGATGGTAAAGATTTCGTGCAGTCCTTGGGGGAAAGTAGAAAATTGGTAGAAAAGCCATATTCTAATATTGAGGAGTGTGGTTCCGGTTATCCTTTTTATATCGATTACCCTTATAATAGAGGCGATGGCTATAGTATTTATAACATTGAACCTTTTACAAAGCCTGGAAAAATGTCATCGATAGGTATTTACTCCGAACAGGAAATGGCTATTAGGCGAGCTCGGATTGAAAGAGCTTGCAGAAATCTGTAGATGGAATGACGAAAAAGAAAAGTTCGTTTGACTGCAACATATAATTTGGTTTCAGACAATGCTAATACGACGGTTGTTATGGGAACGGGGTATTACACGACTTCTGGTAAGCGGTTGCCTCGTTTCGGTGTTGAAGCTGGGGTTGGTGTGACCATGAATGTATTTGATGCTTTAGATGTTAGCTTGGATTACGATGCTGGTATTCGTCGTGACTATACAAGCCATACAGGAACTGTTAAGTTCAAGTACAATTTCTAATATAAGTAAAACCTTGCACTTAAAGAAGGTCCTCTAAAAAAGAGGACCTTTTTATTATTAGTATTTAATTTTTTCTTTCTCTAAGTCTGCTTTATATCTTTCTCTTGATATGAAAAGGTATATTTTCTGAGGTAATTGATAAGAAGCAGATATGCTTTTAGAAAAAAAAGAGAAGAATGAAGAAATAACTATTTTTTCATTTGCTTCTCCTTCTTCTTTGACGGCTTTAAGCATACTTAAGGAAAGAAAAGCTAAGATAGCAGAAAGGAAAAAGAAGAAGTCCCAATGTTGAATAACAAGCAGATGATAATCTTTTGTGGCTGTTGGGGAGGACCAATTAACGATAAGAGAGATTTTCTTATCTATGAAAAAGTCTGCAAATAATCCGCCTATAATAGGAGCAATGCCAGCCATGAAAGCATTAACCATTCCATTCACTGATAAATAAATAGAAGCCTTTCCTTTAGGGGCTAATTTTAAGGTAATATTTCCTGTGGCCAAGGTAACACCAGATTGAGAAATACCTATAAGGATGTATATGCAAACTAATAATGGCATAGTTATTGTACTGTTTGTAGAAGAAGTAAATAAAAAAAGAAAAATAGATAGAATGTAAAGAGGGCAAGTTAGAAGAAGAACGGATTTATTGCTGAACATATCAGCTAATTTTCCCCAAGCATTCATAACAAAAATACTAGAAATTTGGCTAATTGAAACCAATATAAGTATGAAACTTACACTTAAATGAAGTTGCTCTAATATATATACAGAAAAAAAAGGGACAGCTAAATTAATTGAGAAATTCCAAAATCCTAAGAAAAGCATTAATAAGAGAAAATTATGATCATAAAAAACTTTTTTTATTTTATGTAGAAAATGTTCTTCATATAAATCTTCTTCCATAGGAGGCTCATCAATACGATAATAAACATAAGCACTATAAATAGCCAAAAGGAATGCCATAAGAGCAAGAATAGCATAGAAAATATTATCGGAAAGATTCCAGAATTTTAAAGCGAAGGCAATCAATAAAGATGATATTAAAGACGCTGCAATCATCATTGTTAGGCGTTTAGAAAAAAAACGTCCTAGTGTTTGAGAGGGAATAAGATCCTTCATCCAAGAATTCCAAGCACTTCCGGCTAAACTACTTGCAAAATAACGGATTGTGTAAAGGAATGCTAGCAAATAACTTGCTCCAGACATCTTAGGGAAAAGGGCAATCCAAGCGATAAAGAAAAAAGATATTCTTCCAAGCATTGAAATACTTGTACAAACTAATTTCCGTTTTCTAATTTTTTCTGTTAAATAGGCTCCAGGAAATTGAGCTAAGTTGCTTAAAATGGGAAGAGCAACCATGTATCCAATTAAAGCATTCGATGCGCCTGTCATGAGTGCAAGAGCGATTAAGATCGGTCCAGCTGTTAGCGTCTCTAATAATTGAGCAAGAACTCCATCTTTGATTACCCAAGGTAAGCTTTTTTGAACTTGCTCTGGTGTTAAATCTTTAGGAGCCATTTTTTGAATTAAATTTGAAAACATTTTCCCTCCATCGTTTTAAGATAAAGAAGAGAAAAGATTTTTTCAAGTATATAAAATTTTATAGGAGGTATTGTATTTTATCTTAAATTGAATAAAATATGCTCTCTTTAAAGAAAAGGCTTACCCATGTTTGAAACAAATAACTTTAATTTAAAAGCATTATATCAAGTTTATAAAACCCCGGAAATTCTAAAAGTTCCTTCTCAGAAATGGAAAGATTATGATTTAGGAAAAGAAACCTCCTTAACGACTTATGAAAAGTGGATGCATCATAAATATTTGCATACTTTTCAAGTTCTAAAAGAGGGGGCTATTATTATAAATAAAGAACCTCTTTTAAAGAATACGCCTGATATAATAAAAAAAGAATGGATGGATGCTTTACTTATGCATGACTATGGTCGTGCTTTTGAAGTGAGTCCTAATAAAGAAAATTATAATTTTTCATTTTGTCACGGCATTACGGGAGCTCAGAAAGCTTTAGAACTTGGGGAAACTTCCTTAAATATTCTTATTCCAGTTTTAGTCCACGATCAAATGGATAACGCTTTTATTGATTTGTCAGATACTGAGTTAGAAAAAATAGAAAAATTCGCTAAACAACCTCAGTCTAAAAAAGATGCAGTTTATAAGATCAGAGAACTCTATCAAAAGACAACATCTCAAGAGAAAGAATGGATTAAGCTAGGAATAGGTTTAGTAAGAGATGCTGATACATTGTCTAACTTAAGAGAATATAAACGTATGTTAAAATTCCTGGAAAAAAGTCCAAAAGCAACTATATCTCCAACTGTTTATAAAGAGATACTCGCAGGCGACTATGTTAAAGTCGAATATGTAAAAACTTGGCCGGATAAATGTTGCATGTACTTATCATGGGCTTACCACTTTAATTATCCTTCGACCTTTAAAGAAGTATTTCATGCGCACATACTAGAGAATTTTTGCGAAGATATTTTTAATAAAATTAAACCCTATAATACTGAGGAAGATTTATTAAAATTGCGCCAAGAAATTAACTTCATATTAAAGCACATTGAAAATTTTGACGCTCAAAAGAAATTTATTGTACCTGTTATGCCTGAAATATCAGTTAAACGTGAAGAAATAACAAATTTTATTCAATCTTATTTGTTTCAAAATAAAGTCTGATTATTTGCGCCATCCAAAGAAAAGAGGTAGTTTTTGAAGTGGTTTTTTCATAATATGTTTAAAACCGCTTTCTCTGTTCTCTTTAGAAAGAACTTCTTGAATAAAGTGGCTATAATCTTTATGCAAAGCTACGGGAGGAAAGTCCGGAACGTTTATTTCGACTGTTTGTCCAGGTTTTATATTTCGAAGGGCAGGGTCAAAGCAATGTCGATTGATAAATTTGTGTAAAGATCTTTCGATTAAGCATAAATTGTGTAAATCATTTGTCCCCCCACCTGAAAGAGGGACAATATGATGAATATCAAAATTTTTGGGAACTTTTCCGCGCAAAATTTTTTCTAGAGGACAAATCTTTTTTATTCGATCTAAATACCCTTTTTTATAAAGCTCAATTAAGAACTGTTGAGCTACTTTATTATGCTTAAATTCTTTTCTAAGTTGAGCTGTACGTTCATGAGGTTGTCGGGTAAAGATAACGGGCATGCTTTTCTCCTAGCCAGAATGAATAGTTTTTATTTCAGCATCTTTATTGAATAGATAAAGAAGGATTCTTAATGCTTCTCCTCTTGATGAAGATAAAGATGGATCTTGATTGAGAATGAGTTTAACATCGTCTCGAGCGATAGACAAGAGTGAAGAATGAAATTCTAAGTTTGCAAGTTTAAATGATAGCAAACCACTTTGTCGCGTTCCTAATATGTCTCCGGCACCTCTTAATTTTAAATCTTCTTCTGCAATGATAAAGCCATCTTCAGTACGACGCATTATTTCTAATCTTTTCTTAGATGTATGAGAAAGAGGCGATTTATATAGTAAAAGGCAAGTAGATTGCTTGTCTCCACGTCCAACACGTCCTCTTAATTGGTGCAACTGAGACAATCCAAACCGTTCAGCTTGTTCAATAATCATTATATTGGCAGAAGGAACATCAACTCCAACCTCGATAACGGTTGTAGCCACTAAGATTTTGATTTTTTTGTTGATAAAATCTTGCATGATGGCATCTTTTTCTGGACCTTTCATTTTCCCATGAATGAGAGCAACCTGTTGAGGAAAGAATTTATTTAAGATTTCAAAACGCTTTGTTGCATTCGCCATGTCTGATTTTTCAGTCTCCTCAATAAGCGGACAGACCCAATAGATTTGAGAACCTGTATCAATTGCATTGTGTAATCTAGAAAAAGTATCTTCCATTTTTGAGATAGGCAAGACTCTTGTATCAATAGGTTTCCTCGTCGGTGGCTTTTCATCAATTTTTGATATGTCCATATCGCCGTAATAAGTTAAAGCAAGCGTTCTGGGGATAGGGGTTGCTGTCATGACTAACATATCAACTAGCTCTCCCTTTTGAGACAGAGCTAGTCTTTGCTCTACACCAAAACGATGTTGTTCGTCGATAATTATAAAGCCTAATTTATGGAAGTTAACATTTTCTTGGAAAAGAGCATGCGTACCAACGATAATTTGAGTTTCTCCAGAAAGAATTTGATTAAGAATTTTTTTTCGTTTTTCTCCTTTTTCACGACCTGTTAATAGGACTATAGAAAGGTTAAGTTGTTCGCACCATTTGCGTAAAGAAGCCTCATGTTGTCGAGCAAGAATATCCGTAGGAGCCATAAGACACGCTTGATATCCACTTTCTACAGCATTGAGCATAGCTAAAAAGCCAACAATTGTTTTCCCGCTTCCAACATCGCCTTGCAAAAGGCGCATCATGCGGTAAGGCGCACTCATGTCTTCTTTTATTTCTTTATAAGAGCGTTTTTGGGCATTGGTTAAACTAAAAGGAAGAATATTTAAAAGCTTTTGAGTTAATGTGTTATCATTTACAAACGCAATTCCTTTAGCTTTACGCATTTTTTGTCGAACAAGAGCTAAGGCTAATTGATTCGCCAGTAATTCATCATAGGCTAGTCTCATACGTGAAGGACTTAGAGGTGAAATATCCTCATTGCAAAGAGGTGTATGTGCTTTCATTAAACTTTCTTTAAAAGAGATCCATTTTTGTTGTTTTAAAAAGTCTCTATCAAGCCATTCAGGTAAAGTAGGGATATATTTAAGAGCTTCCTTTATATATTTTTGCATCATTTTATTCGTAATTCCTTGCGTCAAAGGATATACAGGTTCTATTAAAGGAATTAAATTTTTATTTTTTTCTTCTACAATATAATCCGGGTGAGTCATTTGTAAATGACCAGAGAAAGTAGATATTTGACCACTTATATAATGAGAAGTGCCTTCAGGAAGTTGATTAACTAGGTAATTCTTTTTATAATTAAAAAAAATAATATCTAGAAAATTTTTATCTGTTTTACAATGAATTTTATAAGGTTGCTTTTTTGAATATGGCTTTTCATGTTTTAAAACAGTAATCTTCGTTGTTATGAACGGCAACTTTGTCCTATCTAAGATCATCAAAGGCAGGTGAAACAATAAAGATACAATCGTATTTCCGCACAGTTTTTGAAGTAATTTTAGATTCTTAGGGCCTATTCCGGGGATTGTTTCTATGCTAGAAAATAAACTAAATAGAACAGAAGGACGCATTAATAATTTTGTCCTCTTCCTGGCTTCATATAATTGCGTTTAGGCATATTCTTGGCACGCTCTTTTTGAGCTTGTGTTTTGGCTTTGATAATTTTTCCATCGGGTAGTTTTACAGTTCCATCAGCATAAATAATGGTTGCAAAAATAGGCAGATGATAAAACGTTTGAAGAACTTCAGGGCAGGGTGTAGGTTGATGATCACGTTGTAAATTATATGTTCTTAATTTTTCAGAGGCATATTCTTTAAAGGCTTTTTCTCTATCTTCTTCAGTCTTTGCACTATTACCTAAGATATAGCTTGAAATAAGTTCAAAATCATCTAAACGACTGCCTGCATTGCAAGCAAGAGCTACACCAGCCATTGCCCCTAATTGTTGAGCATCTGTCATACTTTTAGTTCCTAGTTGAGCGATTGCAATTTCGGGGACAAGAAGAAGGAAAGATATAAAATAAATAAAATTTTTCATGAAACGTCTCGCTTTTTATCAAATTTAACTTTATATAAAAGAATAAAACTTTTTTGTACATATAACAAGTATTTTAATAAAAGGGAAGGAGATAATAATGTTAAAAGATGATATAGCTGTTTTTCCTCAAGCTAAAGAAGTTAAATCTGTCTTAATTATGCTTCATGGTTATGGAGCTAACGGAGATGATTTAATATCGATGGCTTCTCAAATCCAAGAACAAAATTCCTATATGGCTTTTTATGCTCCAAATGCTCCATTTCAAATGGAATATAATGCTTATAAGTGGTTTGACATAGGTGATTTAGATAATGAATCTATATATGAACAGTTTAGTTATATTGAGAAATTAATAAAACGAGCTATGCCAGAGATTTCTGTCGTTAATTCATTTATAGATAAAATCAAGCTCAAACATAACCTGACAGACAAAGATATAGCATTAATGGGATTTTCTCAAGGTGGTTTACTTGCTTTAATGACAGGCTTAATGCATGCAGAAAAGTTGAATTGTCTTATCGGATGTTCTGCCGTTCCTCTTTCAATTAATGATACGTTTGATTTAAGTCATATATTAAGTAAACCCGATACTTTATTAACGCACGGGACAGATGATGATGTTATCCCTTTAATAGGGATGGAAATAACAGAAAATACATTAAAGAATGTCAATATTCATACGGAAACGCATATAGTTCCAGGAATGGGGCACAATATTGATATGAGCTCTATATTAGCAATGAGTCAATTTTTAAAAGAGCATTCTAATATAAAGTAAGTGGATATCTTGCTTCAACACGATAGTATTTTCCTTCACCGTTTTCTCTGGCATGGCTAGAGAAAAGTGTAAAGTAGTAAACTTTAAACTCATGAGTTCTGAATAAATTATTGGCAGAGATAAATTTAAAAACATCTTCCATAGATGTTCCTTTCAAGCTGGCAATGGAAACATGGGCATGAAATTTAAATCTATCGTTCTGAACGCCATTATTTCTGGCAATCGTATCAATTTTAGCACTGAGATCATCAAGCGCTTGATAGTAATTAACTCCAGTCCACAGATGGTGAGGAACATCGCCTGTTGCAAAATAACCAACTTGAGCAAGTGCAAGATTAAAGGCAGGAAAACGTAATTGACACAGTTCGTCATGTATATTATCTGCTACATTCTCTTGAATATTTCCTAAGAAGCGAAGCGTTAAGTGAAGTTTTTCTTTTTCTACCCATTTCGCTAAAGGAACTCCTCCGTGAAGAGAGTATACCTGTTCTTTAATATCATCTGGCAATTCTATTCCTGTAAACAAACGTATCATGTTTTCTCCTTTATTGATTTAATAGAAAATTTTCTACAGTTGGAAATATGTTTTTAACCATAATTTTGACACCTTCGGCATTTGGATGAGCACCATCATCTTGTAAATAAGTCATATCATAAACACCGAAAGTTTGTTTTATGACACCTTCCATAAAAAAAGGATAAAGTACTAGATTATATTTATCTGATAACTCTTTGTACATATTAGAAAAAGAAGTTCTTCCTTCATAAGAAGCTTGAGGCGGAGCCATCATACCTACAAGCATAACAGGAATGTTTTTATTTAAGAATTTTTCTATTATTTTTTGAAGATTTTCTTGAGTTGTTTTAAGAGTCACTCCCTGTAAAGCGTCATTGATTCCAAGCTCTAATATGACCGCATGTGGTTTCAGAGCTAAAGTTTTATCAATTCTGTTTAACCCTCTTTGTGTTGTATCGCCAGCCACACTTGCATTAATTACTTTTACATTGTCATATCCATTTTCTATAAGCTTCTTTTGTAGTTGGCTATAAAAAGAATCTTCAGCTTTTAATTTATATCCAGCAGATAAACTATCCCCGAAAACGACTAATCTAAAAGCTTCTTCTTGAGCTAAACAAGGTTTGACACATAAAAGTACTATCCATAAAACAGTTAAAAATATTCGCATTTTTTTTCTCTCCCTTCTTTCCTTTTCGTTTATTTTATTTTATAATAACCAAAAAGAAAAGGAAAAAAAATGAAACTAAAAATTTTAGAGATACCTCATCCGTTATTGCGTGAAAAAAGCAAAGAAGTTGAAAGAAATGATTCAAGTATAAAAAAATTACTTGAGGATATGCTAGAAACGATGTACGCAGCTCATGGAGTTGGTTTGGCAGCACCACAAGTTGGCATATTGAAACGTATAGTTGTTATTGATGTAGCAAGAGAAGATGAACAACCTCATCCCCTGTTTTTAGTAAATCCTCAAATTATAGAACATTCCGAAGAAACGGAGGAGTGTTCAGAAGGATGTTTGTCGGTTCCAAATCAATTTGCTCCAGTAAAAAGATATGTTGAAGTTACGGTTCAATATGAAGATGCGGACAGGAATATGAAGCAAATTAAAGGAGATGGGTTGTTAGCAATAGCATTGCAACATGAAATAGATCATCTTGATGGAATTGTATTTATAGATCATTTGTCTAAATTACGTCAAAAGATGATATTGAAACGGTTAGAAAAGAATCGTAAACGTAAAGCAATGGAGGAGGCAGAATGAAAATTGTATTTATGGGAACTCCAGAATTTTCTGTTACGGTTCTACGAGCTTTAATTCAAAAGCATGATGTTGTTTGTGTATATACACAACCTCCTCGTCCAGCGGGAAGAGGGCATAAGATGACACCTTCACCTGTCCAGATAGAAGCAGAACAACATAAAATTCCTGTTCGATATCCTGTTAGTTTAAAAAGTGAGACAGAACAACATTTGTTTGCAGCTTTAGAGGCTGATGTTGCTGTTGTTTGTGCTTATGGGCTTATTCTACCTATACCTATATTAAGAGCATTTAAAGGAGGATGTATCAATGTACATGCCTCTTTATTGCCAAGATGGCGTGGGGCGGCTCCTATTCAAAGAGCTATTATGGCGGGAGATAAAGAGACTGGTGTTACAATTATGAAAATGGATGCCGGCCTTGATACAGGTGATATGCTTTTATCAGAAAGTACGCCGATAACACCAACTACTACTGCAGGAGAATTACATGATAAATTGGCTCAAATAGGAGCAAAATTAATCATAGATGTTTTAGATCATCAACCAACAGCAGTTCGGCAACCGTCACAAGGTGTGACATATGCTAATAAAATTGATAAAAATGAATGTTTAATTGACTGGTCTAGACCTGCAGAAGTATTAGATTGTCATATTCGTGCTTTATCTCCGTATCCTAAGGCTTATTTTATGTTAGGAGATGAACGAATTAATGTGTTGATGGCTAAGGTCGTCCCTTCTCTTAATAAAGAAGCAAACCCTGGCACTTTTTTAGACGATCAGTTAACAATCGCTTGTGGTTTAGGAACAGCTTTGCAGTTAATTGAGTTGCAAAGAGCCGGAAAAGTATCCATGAAAGCAGATGATTTTTTGAGAGGATTTCCAATAAAAGCAGGGACATGTGTTTAAATGCCTCGTTATAAAATGACGATAGAATATGATGGGACGGATTTTGTTGGGTGGCAACGCCAACAAAAGGGACTTTCTATACAGCAAGTACTAGAAGAAGCTTTAGAAAAATTTTCCCATGTTCAAACGGAAATATATGGTGCGGGTCGTACAGATGCGGGTGTTCATGCCTATGGTCAAGTGGCTCATTTTGATTTACCACAATCAATGGACCCATTTGCAATGCAAGGAGCATTTAATGCGTTGGTAAGACCATACCCGATTGGTATTTTGAAAATAGAAGAGGTTTCTAGTGATTTTCATGCACGTTTTAGTGCCAAAGAGCGTTCTTATATTTATAAAATCCTCAATCGTCGGACGCCTGCTATTTTAGATCGTAATCGCGTTTGGCAAGAAGGACGTCCTTTAGATGAAAAAGCGATGCAAAAAGCGGCTTTATTAATGCTTGGTAAGCATGATTTTTCAACCTTTCGAGATTCAGAATGTCAAGCTAAAAGCCCCATTAAGACATTAAATGAATTTACAATTACACGGCGAGGGGATTATATTTTTTGTGTTGTTAAAGCAAAGTCTTTTTTACATCATCAAGTGCGTAATATGGTTGGTTCTTTAAGTCTTGTTGGCTTAGGGAAATGGAGTGTTGATGATTTCCATGAGGCTATGCATGCTTGTGATAGAACTAAAGGTGGCCCTACAGCCCCTGCAAGTGGCCTTTATTTTCAAAGCGTAAGTTATTGATATTCTATTCATCTCCAATACGCAAAGCTTCAATGAAGGCAGATTGAGGAATCTCAACTTTTCCAAATTGTCTCATCTTCTTTTTGCCTTCTTTTTGCTTTTCCAGAAGTTTCCTTTTGCGCGTGATATCACCGCCATAACATTTTGCCGTAACGTCTTTACGATAAGCAGAAATATCTTCTCGCGCAATGATTTTTCCTCCTATCGCTGCTTGAATTGGAATCTTAAACTGATGGCGAGGAATTAAATCTTTAAGACGTTCACAAATTTGACGTCCGCGTCGTTCTGCTTGTGTCCTGTGAACGAGGAAGGATAAGGCATCTACTGTTTCTCCATTAACTAAAATAGTAACTTTTACTAAATCGCTGGGTTCATAATCTACGACTTCATAATCAAAACTAGCATATCCGCGGCTAATTGACTTTAATCTATCATAAAAATCAAAGACGATTTCATTTAATGGAAGTTTATAGACCGCCATCGCACGATTGCCAACATAAGTTAAGTTCTCTTGCATTCCTCGCCGTTCTGAACACAATTGCAATATGGAACCTAAATATTCATCAGGTGTCATAATTGTTGCTCTTACCCATGGCTCCTCAATTTCATTAATTAAAGTTATATCGGGCATATCTGCTGGATTATGTAAATCAATCACTTCACCATTCGTTAAATGAACTTTATATACGACACTTGGGGCAGTTGTAATTAAATCTAAATTAAATTCTCGTTCTAACCGCTCTTCTATAATTTCCATATGAAGTAATCCAAGAAAACCACAACGGAAGCCTTGACCTAATGCCATAGATTTTTCTGGAATAAATTGGAAACTAGCATCATTGAGTTGTAATTTTCCTAAGGATTCTTTTAAAACTTCATAATCATTTGTATCAAGAGGAAAGAAAGAACAAAATACAACAGGAACGCTTGGTTTGAAACCAGGAAGAGGTGTACTTGTGGGATTTTTTTCATCTGTGATTGTATCTCCAACCTTTGTTTCTCCAATACTTTTTATACTTGCTGTAATAAAGCCAATTTCTCCTGGGTAAAGAGCAGGGACATCTTTCATTTTAGGAGCAAATATGCCTACTCTATCAACAGTATGTGTTGTTCCTGCTGACATCATTCGAATTTGCTGACCTTTTTTTAAGACCCCATCCTTAATTCTGACGAGAATGACAATTCCCAAGTAAGCATCGTACCAAGAGTCAACAAGAAGCGCTTTTAAAGGTGCATTTTCATCTCCGATAGGAGGAGGTAGCCGTTTTACTAAGGCTTCTAAAACATCATGAATCCCTAGTCCTGTTTTTGCAGAAATGAGAACTGCATCCGATGTATCAATTCCAATAACATCTTCAATTTGTTTTTTAACACGTTCAGGATCTGCGGCAGGTAAATCAATCTTATTGATAATAGGGATAATTTCATGATCAACTTCAATTGCTTTATATACATTTGCCAAAGTTTGTGCTTCTACTCCTTGTGAAGCATCAACAACAAGCAAAGAGCCTTCCACAGCTGATAAAGAACGACTTACTTCATAGGCAAAGTCAACATGTCCTGGGGTATCAATTAAGTTGAGATGATAAGTATTTCCGTCATCTGCTTTATATTCTAGACGGACTGTTTGTGCTTTAATTGTTATTCCTCTTTCTCGCTCAATGTCCATATTATCTAATAACTGATCTTTCATTTCTCGTTTAGACAAAAGGCCTGTTTGCTCAATGAGCCTATCGGCTAAAGTCGATTTGCCGTGGTCTATGTGTGCAATAATAGAGAAATTACGAATTTTTGAAATATCACTCATGTTTTATCCTGTTTTTTTTAAGCAAGCATAATCAAAAAAGCTCTAAAATGCAAGCTTTCTATAAAATCTTCTTTGTTTTTTTCATGAATTGTTTTATACATAGAAAAAAAGGAGGATACTATGTCTAAAGTTTATTTTGTTGATTTTAAAATCAGAGATGTTGAAAAAGATAGTAAAATTCAGAAAGTTGAAAGACTATGTGATGCTGTTGGCTTGAGGCAGTTTATTAATAAAGGCGATTTAACGGCAGTTAAGCTTCATTTTGGAGAAAAAGGAAATGATGGTTTTATTTCTCCTGTTTATGTTCGCCGAGTAGTGGAAAAAATCAAAGAATGTGGAGCGTTACCTTTTTTAACGGATACAAATACACTTTATGTTGGAGAACGTCAAAATGCAGTTCAACATTTAAATTTAGCTGTTGAGCATGGTTTTGATTATGCAGTTGTAGGAGCTCCTGTGATTATTGCAGATGGTTTAAAGGGGAAAAATAGTCAAGAAATTCAAATTCATGGGAAACACTTTGAATCAGTAACCGTTGCAGGGGATGTTGTTGACGCAGATAGTTTAGTTGTTTTGTCTCATTTTAAGGGACATCCTATTGCTGGATTTGGGGGAGCTATTAAAAATTTGGGAATGGGATGCGCTCCTGCAGTTGGTAAAAAAGCTCAACATCAGGATAGACCTTGTATAGATGAAAAAATGTGTGTTGGATGTGGTACATGTGTTCGGGAATGTGCGGCTCATGCTTTATCTTTAATCGATATGAAGGCTCATTTAAATGCACAAAAATGTGTTGGATGTGGTAAATGTGTTACAGTTTGCCCGCAACATGCTATTTCAATGGATTTGAAGAAGCAATCTACCGCCTTTATGGAAAGATTAGTTGAATATGCAAAAGGAGCTGTTGAAAATAAAAAAGGTCGTGTTTTTTATATTAACTTTTTGTTGAATATTACTCCATTATGTGATTGCTTCCGTTTTTCGAATGAGGCCATTGTTCCTGATATTGGGATTTTAGCTTCTGATGATCCTGTTTCTCTCGATAAAGCAAGTTTTGATATGGTTAGAGAAAAAGCTGGATACGATATCATGCATGACTTGCATAAAGATACTGATATGTTAAGACAAATCACATATGGTCAAGAAGTCGGCTTAGGTTCTATGGAGTATGAACTTGTCTCATTAAATGGAGATGATAAATGAAAAAACTACTCTTATTAGGCTTCTTGCTCATATCAGCTTGTGCTACAGTTAATCCATTGAAAGAAATGAGATTTCAGCCTATATCAACAATGGATTATACGATAGCTAGTTGGTATAGGATAACTCAACCAGGAGAACCTTTAAAAATCTACATTGAAGGGGATGGACATGCTTTTGATAGTCAAGGTCAACCAACTCAAGACCCGACACCTGAAAGTAATTTTTGGCGTGAAGTAGCTGCAAATGACCCTAGCCCCAATGTTGTCTATTTAGCAAGACCTTGTCAATATATTATGAGTTCTACGTGTTCTCAGCAAGATTGGACATCTGGACGTTTTTCTAAACCAGTTATTGAAGCCATGGATGTCGCTGTCGCAAAGCTGATGAAGAAAGCTCAATCAAAACAGATTATTTTAATAGGGTATTCTGGAGGAGCTCAAGTGAGTGGCTTAATAGCTGTTAACCATCCGGAGCAAATCAAAAAGTGGATTACAGTTGCGGGTGTTCTTGATTATCAAAGATGGGCCGCATGGCATGGAGATCAACCGTTAATGTATTCCATTGATTTATCTAAATATCTTTCTGAAATTAAAGAAATAAATCAAGTTCATTATGTCGGAACAAAAGATACAGTTGTTCCTTTAGAATTAACACAAAAAATAGGAGTGGATGAAGATTTAATCGTCCCTGTAAAAGGTGCGTCACACAATAAAGGATATAATAAAATCATTCAACAAATCTATGATGAGAGATAAGTTAAGTATAGACTTTTTTAATCGAAATACGCTTCTTGTTGCAAGAGAATTGATAGGGAAAAAACTTGTTTATAAAGATAAGCAGGGCTGGATTACAGAAACAGAAGCTTATATGGGATTTGAAGATCCTGCCAGCCATGCGTTTAGGGGTAAAACACCTCGTAATGAGCCGATGTTTGGTCGAGCCGGTTATTCTTATATATATCTTATATATGGTATGTATCACTGTTTGAATATAGTAACAGAAGAAATAGGTTTTCCGGCAGCTGTATTAATTCGAGGAATTTTGTTGCCTGATGGGACGCATTTAAATGGGCCAGGTAAAATATGTCGTTATTTTGGCTTAACTAAGCTTCAAAATGGAAAAGATATGGTAACAAGTAAAGATTTTTTTATTGAAAATACAGACAAACACTTTCCTGTTGAAACAACGCCTCGCATAGGGATTAAAGTAGGACTTAATTTACCTTGGAGATTCGTTGCAGATATAAAAAAATAAGTATTATTTCTGTTCTTTTCGTTTTTCTTCTATACGTAAAATAGATCCCATTTCTATTTTCAATTTTTCAATTTGCTGTTCATCTTGTTTTTCAACAGCTGTATTCATTTTTTCTTCTAACCGTTGTTTTTTAGTTATTAATTCTTCAGAAGTTAATTTTTCATTTTTTTTATCTATTTTCTCCATTTGACGAAGCAATTTATCTTGTTCTATTTCTTGTTCTGAAGATGAATTTTCGTTTGTTGTTGGGGCCTTTTGTTCTTCCAATAGGGCGTCTTCTTTAGGTGTGTTTTGTACACGGAGTAAAGAATCTAATTCCATTTGTAATTTTTCAATTTTTTCTTGACGTTTTTCCGGAGTTAATTTTGCATTTTTTTTATCTAATTTTTCTATTTGACGTTTAAGTTTTAATTCCTCTTTTGTAGGGGTATCCTGATTTGTTTTTTGAACAGATGGTTGGGCGTTTTCTTGTATAGGTATCTCTTCAGCATAAGTAAAATTTATTAAACAAGTTAAACTCAAGAAAAAAAAGAAATATTTCTTCATTCTGTTCTCCTTATGTTAGTAATACTTATTATATACAATAAAGAAAATTAAGAAAAGATTACTTTTATTCATTTAATTTTTTTTCGAAAAAACGTTGAGATAATCTTTGATCATATGTTTTCCATAAAGTGTTAAAACGCTTTTCATATTGAGATATTAAATCTGGTTCTTCAGAGATAACTAAACAATTTTCTGAATTTTTATTGGATGCAGAATAGGTCCAGTTGAAAGAACCTGTAATCATCTTGTCATTATCAAAGATAGCGAATTTATTGTGTTCTATTTCATATTCTGTGTTGATTTTAATAGGAATATTTTTTTGATAAAGACGTGTTGCTACTGATGAGTAATGATCTGCTTGTCTTTTGTCTGTAATAATACGTATTTTAACCCCTCTTTGATGAGCTTTTTCTATTGCTCTCATAATTGGACGATTGGTCATTGTGTAAACAGCAATATCGACTGTTTTTTGGCTATTATTTAATAATTTTATAATTTGGTTTTCGCAATCTAAAGAAGGAGAAAAATAAGCTTTCATTTTACAGAAAGCAGCTGTATTAACGTTCAAAAAAATGAATAGTAAAATTAAAATTTTCATATAACCCTCAGAACAAAATGAGAACAAAATTATCATATTATTCTTTTTTTTAAAAAGCAAAGATTTTTTTAGCTTTTTATTGACGGTATAAATGTGTATGATAAACTGACAAAAAAGGAGGTACAATATGTCTGATTATGTACGCCCATCGTGGGATGAGTATTTTTTAGAAGTCATGCATGCTCTAGCTAAGCGAGCGACATGTGATCGAGGGAGAACAGCTTGTGTTATTGTAAAGGATAATCAGATAGTCGTTTCTGGTTATGTTGGTTCGCCTCCAGGCTTGCCTCATTGTGACGAGGTAGGTCACTTAATGAAAACAGTGACTCATGAGGATGGCAAACAAACAAGCCATTGTATGCGGACGTTGCATGCTGAGCAAAATGCAATTTGTCAAGCAGCTAAAAGAGGTGTTTCTATAGAAGGTGGAACAATATATTGTAAGCTTTCTCCTTGTCGTACTTGCGCAATGTTACTGATTGCATGTGGTATAAAGCGAGTTGTTGCAGAATATAAATATCAGACGGCATCAGAAGGTGAGGAAATGATGCGAGCTGTAGGAATTCAAATAGATTATGTTCATGATGAGACATATACTTACGATAAAAAGGATTAATATGAATGACAAGTCAAGTTTGGTTGCTTGCAGATAACAGAGCAGGCAATGTAAATCAGTTATTGGGTGTTGCAGAACATTTAGGCCTTTCTTTTGAAGAGAAAAAGATAGATTATTCAAAATGGTCTATTTTGCCTAATTTTTTACAAGGAGCTAGTCTTATAGGCGTCACTCAGGAAACAAAGAATAATTTAAAGGGCCCTTATCCACGTTTAGTTATCGGAGCAGGGCGACGAGTTTTCCCTATTGCGAGATACATTAAGAAAGCTTCACAAGGACAAACTAAGATCGTTCAATTGATGAATCCAGGCTCTGCAGGTTTTAAGGAGGCTGACCTAGTTGTTATTCCGATGCATGATGATTTTAATATGAAGTCTGACAATGTTATGCGAACATTGGGTGCTCCTCATCGTGTAACAAAGGAAAAACTTAAGGAAGAACAGGAAAAATGGCGCGATGTTTTCCAAAAATATCCAGAGCCTAGAATTTCTGTTATTGTTGGTGGAGCAACTAAGAATGCTCCCTTTACAGTTGAAATGGCTCAGAATTTAGCTGCTTATGTTTTGGCTTTGAAGCCCGGTTCTATTTTGGTAACAACATCTCGAAGAACGCCTTTAAATGTTGTAGAAACTCTAAGGAATTCTTTTCCTAAAGAGATAACTTATTTCTATCAATATGGAGATAAAGGAGACAATCCTTATTTTGGATTATTAGCATGGGGAGGACAGATTGTCGTTACAGGAGATTCTATGTCTATGTGCTCAGAATGCTGTGCAACGGGTGTTCCTGTATATATTTTTGCTCCTCCAGGAACAATGGGGAAAAAGCACATGCGTTTCCATCAGCAATTATATCGTTCTGGCTATGCAACAGCATTAGGCTCCGGACAGATAGCATTCGGAGGAGCCTTAAATGCGGCAGAAGATGTAGCACAAAAAATTAAGACTCTTCTTGGTTTGAATGATATTTAGTTATTCTTGTCTTCTTCTGATGACAAAGTTAAATCTTGCTTGGCTGACTGGATTGCTTCATCCATAATAGCTTGCTGTGTCTGAGGTGAATCAGGTGTTACAATTCCTGTTGAAATAATAATTTTCCAAGCATCATCTACACGTAGGTCTAAAGGAATTATATCAGTTTTCGGAACAAAAATAAGGAACCCAGAAGTTGGGTTTGGCGTTGTTGGGACATATATACTAACAAGTTCCTTTTTGATATTTTTTTGAACACCAGAATAAACTTCTCCCGTTATAAAAGCAATTGTCCATAAATCTTTACGAGGATATTGAACAAGGACAGCTTGTCGGAAAGCACTTGTTTGACCGCCCCCCATAACTGTTTCCAAGATTTTACGAAGAGCACTATAAATTCCAGAAACAACAGGCATTTTTGATATCATTTTATTCATGAGTTTTATAAGAGCATTTCCTATAAAACCAGAAGCAAGCATCCCAATAAAAACTAATGCAACTAATAAAATAATTAAACCGAGGCCAGGGATGCCATAAGGTAAGTAATTTTCTGGATTGTATTCAGCAGGTATGAGACTTGTTACCTTTGTGTCGATAAAATTGATAAGTTCAACTGCTAAATAAATTGTAATAGCTAGGGGGGTAGAAACTAATATACCAGTTAAAAAATAAGCTTTAATACTAGGCGTTTTTTTGTTTTTTTCTGTTGTCATTCCTTTTCTCCATTAGTTGGGTATATAATGGCATATCCGATATAAATTGTAAAGAATCTGATTTCTTTTTCTTAAAAAATGAAGAAAGAAAGAAACAATACTTGCCAAAATATTTTCTTTCATGTAAAAGAAAACCATACACATTTATTTCTCTAAAGGAGTAGGGCATGATTTATTTTATATCTTCTCTTATAGGTTATTTTTTAGGTTCCATTCCATTCGGGCTTGTGATTACACGCTTGGCTGGCTTAGGAGATATACGTAAAATAGGTTCTGGAAATATTGGAGCAACTAACGTTCTACGTACTGGACGAAAAGATTTAGCTCTACTGACTTTAATTCTAGATGTTAGTAAAGCTGGAATAGCTGCTTTATTAGCACAATTTATTTTTGATAGTCCTATTGCAGGATTAGTTGCTGGAACAGCTGGAGTACTTGGTCATAACTTTCCTGTATGGCTAAAATTTAAAGGAGGAAAGGGGGTTGCCTCTACTCTTGGAATGATGTTAGCAACGAATCCTCTTGTTGGTGTTTTAGCTTGTCTAACGTGGTTGATTGTTGCTTTTATTTTTAAATATTCTTCTTTGTCTGCGCTAACTGCTCTTGCTTTTTCCCCGTTTTTTGCTCTAGTTGCAGGAGGGAAAGATGCAAAAATATATGCTTTGTTCTATGCTTTTTTAGCAATTCTTTCGTTTTGGCGTCATAAAGGAAATATTTTACGTCTTTTAAATGGTACAGAAACTCAAATTAAGGTAAAGAAAAAATAAAATGTCACAAGAGTTAAGCTCTATTGAAAAGAAAGAATGGCTCAGGTTATCACGTTCTGAAAATGTAGGTCCTATCACATTTAAAAACTTAATAGACTACTATAAAACGCCTGGAGAAGCTTTAAGGCATCTTTCTGATTTTGCAAAGAAAGGTGGACGTAAAAAAGACGTATTTGTGTGTTCAGATAGCTTAGCACAATCAGAAATAGAACAAGTTGAAAGATTGGGTGGGCAAATCATTGCTTCTTGTGAACCTGATTATCCAGAATTACTTAGATGTATTGAAGATGCTCCACCTGTTATCACAGTTCTCGGATATAGCACGTTATTAAAGAAAAATACAATAGGGATTGTTGGAACGCGTAATGCTTCTTTAAATGGCAAAAATATGGCCAGGAAGTTATCTTTTGACTTATGTGAAAATGATTATGTTATTGTCTCTGGAATGGCAAGAGGGATTGATGCAGCTGCTCATGAAGGTGCTTTGGCTAATACAAGTGGAAAAGGGGGAACTATTGCTGTCTTAGGAACAGGAGTCGATGTTGTTTATCCTGCTGAAAACAGAAATATTTATAATGAGCTTTTACAAAGAGGCGCTATTTTATCAGAATTTCCTTTGTCGTCTCAACCGTTCCCGAGTAATTTTCCAAGACGAAATAGAATTATATCGGGCCTTTCTAAGGGCCTACTCGTTATCGAGGCAAATAGTAAGTCGGGCTCTTTAATTACAGCCCAAAGAGCTATGGAGCAAAAAAGAACCGTTTTTGCGGTTCCAGGAAATCCTCTAGACATGAGAAGTCAAGGGCCTAATTTATTGTTAAAACAAGGAGCTCATTTAGTAGAGACCTCTCAAGATATTATAAACGTATTAAATGAATGTCATTTTTCAGAAATGGCAGATATATATCAAGACAAGATGAATGTATCTATGGTTAATCCGGATATATCCGATATAAAAGATGTTCGAGAATTAATCATAGAAAATCTGAGTCCAGATACGATTTTTGTTGACGAATTAATCAGAGAGTGTCATTTATCAGCATCAGTGGTAAATGTTGTCCTCGTTGAGTTGGAATTAGCGGGGCGAATAGAGCGTTTTCCAGGAAATCGTGTAGCATTGATAGCAGATTCGAAGTTAGGGTAAGAAAATGAAATTAGTTATAGTTGAATCTCCGGCAAAAGCCAAAACAATTAACAAATATTTAGGTTCTGATTATAAAGTTGTTGCTAGTTTTGGTCATGTTCGAGATTTACCTGCTAAAGATGGTTCTGTTCTTCCGGATAAAGATTTTGAAATGTTTTGGAGTGTGGATTCAAAAGGAGAAAAACACTTAAGAGATATTATAACAGCTTTATCAAAGGCTGATGAAGTCTATTTGGCATCAGACCCTGATAGAGAAGGAGAAGCCATAGCATGGCATATTGTCCAAGAATTAAAACGTCGTAAAAAATTAAATGTTCCAGTTAAACGAGTTGTATTTAACGAAATTACGAAATCTGCAGTTACCGAAGCAATTAAGAATCCTCGTGAAATTGATATGAATTTAGTTGATGCGTATTTGGCTCGTCGCGCATTAGATTATTTATTTGGTTTTACATTGTCTCCTGTTTTGTGGAGAAAGCTTCCAGGGAGTAAATCTGCAGGACGTGTTCAATCCGTTGCGCTTCGTCTTATTTGTGATCGTGAAAAAGAAATAGAAACCTTTAAAGCTCAAGAATATTGGACGATACAGGCTCTTTTAGAAACTTCAAATAAAGAACAGTTCAAAGCATCACTCAACTATGTTGATGGAAAAAAATTAGATAAGTTTGCTTATCCGACAAAAGAAAGTGCTTTATTGATTAAAGAGCGCGTTCAAAAAGGAATATATAAAGTTGGACCTATAGAAAAGAAGCAAGTAAAGCGTAATCCAGCTCCTGCATTTACAACTTCTACCTTGCAACAAGAAGCCTCTCGCAAACTTGGTTTTTCAGCTAAAAAGACTATGAAAATAGCTCAAGAACTTTATGAAGGTATAGATATTGGTGGAGAGACTGCAGGTTTAATTACTTATATGCGTACGGACGGGGTAGCTTTAGCTGAAGAAGCTATAACAGCAATGCGCGAATTTATTGAAAAAACATATGGAAAAGACTATTTACCCGAAAAACCTCGCTACTATAAAAATAAGGTTAAAAATGCACAAGAAGCTCATGAGGCTATTCGACCAACAAATATCAATCGTACGCCAGAAGAAATGAGGAAATTTTTAGATGCAGACCATCTAAAATTATACGAATTAGTGTGGAAAAGAGCTCTTGCATGTCAAATGGAAAATGCCCTTTTAAATAAGGTTTCTGTTGATATCTTATCTCAAGATGAAAGTCTTGTTTTGCATACGACAGGGCAGACAATAGCTTTTCCAGGTTTTATAAAAGTTTATAAAGAAGACGTAGATGATGATAAAGAAGAAGATAATACGGTTCTTCCTTTAATGAATACAGGGGAAGATGTTGCCTTGTGTGATGTTGCGGCTGATCAACATTTTACAGAACCACCACCTCGATATTCGGAAGCAAGCCTTGTTAAGAAAATGGAAGAATTAGGAATTGGTCGTCCTTCAACTTACGCTTCTATTTTATCCGTTTTACAAGAACGTAATTATGTTCGATTAGAGAAAAAACGTTTTATTCCTGAAGATAGAGGTCGTGTTGTAACAGCTTTTTTAGAGAATTTTTTTAATAGATATGTCCAGTATGACTTTACAGCTAATCTAGAAAATCAGTTAGATGATATTACCTCTGGAATGGAGCAATGGAAAAAAGTTTTAGAGACTTTTTGGAAAAACTTTAATAACACAGTTCAAGAAGTTTCTCCTTGTAGAACCGCGGACGTCATAGAAAAAGTTGATGCAGCTATGGAACATCATTTATTCCCAACTGCAGAAAGTAGAGTCTGTCCTGAATGCCATACAGGTACCTTATCCTTAAAGGTTGGTCGTTTTGGAGCTTTTATCGGATGTTCTAATTATCCAGAATGTAAGTATACAAGACAATTTACGCAAGCATTAGAAGATGATGTAAAGACTTCAGATAACAATGAAGAAGAGACAAAAGATGTTTATTCTTTGGGGCAAGATTCATCTGGACAATCAATTGTAGTTAAAAAAGGTCCTTATGGTTGGTATGTTCAATCAGGTGAAGGTAAAGAAGCAAAGAGAGTTTCTTTACCAAAAATAATGGAGCCTCAAAATACTACGTTAGAACAAGCTCAAGGGTTATTAGCTCTTCCTCGTTTATTAGGTAAAGATCCAGAAACAGGCGATTCTATAGAAGTCTCAATCGGTCGATTCGGACCTTATGTCAAAAGAGCGAATCAATATCAATCCTTATCCCCCACGGATAATGTCTTAACAATCGATTTAAATAGAGCCTTATCTTTGTTATCAGAAAAACAGCCAAAAACAGAGGCATTAGAAATTGGGGAATATGAGGGAGAGAAAATTCTTTTCTTAACAGGTCGATATGGGCCATATCTTAAATATGGGAAACAGAACATAGCTTTACCAAAGGCTTTAAAAGAGAGTAAAGAAAAGCTTACACAAGAAGAAGCAATTAAAATCATTCAAGAAAGTTTGAAAAAAACAAAATAATTAATTTTTTGCTAGCCAAAATAAAAAAAAACAGGTATAACCCTGTCATCTAAAGAATAAGTTAAAGAGGAAAAAATGTCAGATAAAAAAAGAATAGGCGTATTAACAAGTGGTGGTGACTGTTCAGGTTTAAATACAGCAATACGAGCAGTGACTTGCTCAGCATTAAGTAAAGGTTGGGATGTTTTTGGAATTTATAATGCAACAGATGGTTTGTTTGCTCGCCCAATGCGCTATAAACAATTTACTCATACAGACTTTGATTTTCCTTATGCCCGTTTAGGCGGAACGATGTTAGGAACCAACAACTCAGGTAATCCTAATCAACAACTAACTGCAGATGGAACATTAGAAGAGTTAACGGATGAACAATTAGTTGAACGTTTTCGTGATGGAGTGAAAGAGTTAGGATTAGATGCTCTCGTTGTTATTGGCGGTGATGGCTCTATGGCTATTGTCAGCAAGTTTTGTCAACAGGCCGGAATTGCGATGGTCGGAATTCCCAAAACCATTGATAATGATGCTCCGGCGACAGAGAATGCCATTGGATTTGCGACAGCAAGAAATATTGTAATGGAAGCTTTAGATAGATTAGATACGACAGCTAATTCTCATCAACGCATCATGATTGTAGAAGTAATGGGACGTGGGGCAGGTCATTTAGCTCTCGAAGGGGCAATAGCAGGAATGGCGGATATTTGTTTAATTCCTGAAATACCATATACCTATGAAGGTGTTGTTAAAAAATTAAGAGAAATTAGAGCAAGCGGCCGTAGTCATACATTAATGGTTGTTGCTGAAGGTATTAAAACGCCTGAAGGGAAACATATATATGCAGCAAATGGTCGAACGTTTGCCGGTGTTGCGAATTATTTTACAGAACGTTTAAGTCAAGAACCCGATAAATTTAATGTTCGTGCTAATATTCTTGGTCATGTACAAAGAGGTGGCACACCTATGGCTCAAGATCGCTTGTTAGCATCGGCTTTTGGGGTTCATGCAGTTGAATTATTAGAAAAGGGGCATACAAATCGTATGGTCGTATGTCAAAAAGGCCGTATTACAGATATGGATCTAAAAGATGTATTGAAAATTGCACATACACCTGTTGATCCGAATGGAGAAATGGTCAAAGTTGCAAGAGGACTTGGTATGTACATTGGTGAATAAGCCTTCATCACTTGCAAAGATAAAAAAAATTACTTATACTAAATAATGGATTAAATAAAAGAGGGAGTCGTAAAATGAATACAGAAAAATTAGAAAAACACTTACAAGCATTGAAAGAAAAACATAAAGCACTTGATGTTCAAATAGATGAAGAAAATGCGCGTCCGGCTCCGAACGATACGCTTATACAAGAACTTAAGAAGCAGAAGTTAAAGATAAAAGAAGAAATTCAAGAAATTGAAGCTGGAAAATAAAAAAAGAGCTCCTAATTAGGAGCTCTTTTTATAAATATTTAACATTTATTAAGAGGTAAATAAAAAAGAGATAGATTCTAATGTTTCTAAAATGAGCACTTTATTGTTTGTTTTTCTATCAATAGAATAAAAGGCTTCTTTATTTTCTAAGGCTGTACAGAAATATAAAAAATTAGAGTCTTCAGAATAAGAGAACATCTTTAAATTAGATATAGGAAAAGAAAATATTTCTGTTTTGTCTAAAATAGAAACCGTTTTTAAGGTATTCCCATTCCAATAAGTAATTTCAGATTGTGCAGGAGATAAGGCAAAGTCAATAACATTTTGAGCTAAGATATCTTCATTTCCCTCTAAATTATATTTTATAAGTTGATTAAAATCATTGATGAAAAAAATAGAGTTTGAAAGTTTACTCCATATGGGTCTTTTCATAAAAGCTTTTTTTTGCAAGACTTCTTTCCAATTTTTACGAAGTTTACGATAAATAATAAGGGTGCCAAAAGGATAAGGACTTAATAAATCTGCTCGAATAGTAGCTAGATAAGTAAAATCTTTATTCAAAGAGGGATAATAATTATAACCGAAAGAAGTCATGATTTCACTACAAGAGGTATTAAAATCAGTGGAAGTCTTTATAATATGAGTATTTTCTCCATCAAATCTGACACCTGTCAAATATTTTGAATCAGCAGATATATTGGAAAAAGAGTTAAGTTTTTTGACTGGCAGAATACGACCGTCCTTCATTAAAGCGAACAGGCTATCGTTTTGATTAATAAAAAATAAGCGATAAGGCGTTAAAATAAAGTTAGACATTTGCAATTTTCCTTTTTTTATTTTATATTACTTTAAAAAAATGTATAGTCTTTTTATAAAGGGGAGTAAAAATGTCAGAAGCTCAACAGAATTTTACAAAGTTAAAGGCTTATTTAAATGATGAAATTATAGGGCAAGAGCGTCTGATAGAACGTATGCTGATTACTTTGTTAGCCAATGGACACTTGATTGTTCAAGGAGCTCCCGGATTAGCAAAAACAAAAGCAATAAAAAAATTAGCATCAGCCATTGAGTGCGATTCTCACCGTATTCAGTTTACACCAGATTTATTGCCAGCAGATATTACTGGATCTGATATTTATCGCCCTGAAACGGGTATGTTCGTTTTCCAAAAGGGCCCTATTTTCCATAATTTGATTTTAGCAGATGAAATTAATAGAGCTCCCGCAAAAGTTCAGTCAGCTTTATTAGAAGCCATGGCAGAGAGACAAGTGACTGTTGGTTCAACAACTTACATGTTGCCAGAATTATTTATGGTCATGGCTACTCAAAATCCAATAGAACATGAAGGAACTTATGCTTTGCCAGAGGCTCAATTAGATCGTTTTTTAATGTTTGTAACAATAGGTCATCCAGATATAGAATCTGAACGTAAAATATTAAGATTAGTTCGCAATGAAAATCGCATGGGTGATCGCCCTATCTTAGAAAAGATCACACAAAAGCAAGTGAAACAAGCCAAGGAAGAAGTTCAGTCTGTTCATTTGTCTCCTGAACTTGAAGAATATATAGTTCAATTTATAATGGCAACGCGAAATCCCGGTTCTTATAGTGAAAAATTGGAAAATTTGGTTGAATATGGAGCTAGTCCTCGTGGAACGCTTGCATTAGATATTTGTTCTCGAGCTTGTGCTTGGTTAAGGGGAAAAGATTATGTAACTCCGGATCATATTCATGCCGTTATTCATGATATTTTAAGGCATCGTATTATTTTAACATATGAAGCAGAAGCTAAAGGTATTACTCCTGATATGTTTATTGATATGTTGCTTCAAGAGGTTCCATTACCATAAAAGGAAAAAAGGATGCTTTCAAGAAATGAAGAAGCCATTTCAGCAAGTTTAGAAAGTTTAATTAAAGATAAATTTCAAGTTTATAAATTATCTGTTCCTACAAATAAAAAAACAACAAGGACTTCGTCAGGAAATTATAAATCTATCTTCAAGGGAAGAGGTATGGACTTTGATGAAGTCCGAGAATATAAAGAAGGCGACGATGTGCGCTTAGTTGACTGGAGAGTTACAGCTCGACAAGGTAAAACTTTTACAAAAGTTTTTAAAGAAGAAAAAGAAAGGCATGTCTGTTTTATGGTTGATTTGCGCTCTTCTATGCGATTTGCAACAAAGCAAGCCTTTAAATCTGTTATCGCAGCACATATTACGGCTTTATTAGCATGGTCTTTTGCGGAAAAAGGAGATAAAATAGGGGGATTGATTTTATCAGATAAAGCTATGCAATCTTTTAAACCATCTAGATTAGAGCGTTCCTTAATGCGATTCCTCAATGAAATTAGTCTTAAAACACGGGAAAAAAACAATTTAAAACCTATTGATGAAGAAATTTCTTTACAAACAGCTTGTTGGAAATTAAGGCATAGCTGTAAAAGTGGAAATCTTGTATTCTTTATTAGTGATTTTGCTGACTTAACAGAAGATACGCTAAAGTGTTTTGCTTCTTTTTCTAAATCAAATGAAGTTATTTTAATTAATGTGTATGATGAGTTAGAAGGAACTTGTCCTCCTCCTAATGTTTATTCTGTTACAAATGGTAGTGAGAGATTATCTTTAGATATGCATAATTCTCAAGTAAAAAAAACTTTTGTTAATTATTTTCAGAAAAGATATCAGACATTAAAAAATTTTTCCGCAAAATATGGGATTCATTATATTCCTGTTTCTACAAATATGAATTACGTTGATGTTGTTTCAAATGCTTTAAGAAAGAAATCAAGATGAAATTAGATCTATCTGAATTAAAAGATATTCATATTCCGATTAAGCCAGATATTTTACCTTTATCATGGGGGTGGTGGTTATTGATTTGGATTGGATTTATTTTTATTTTGTTCTCTATTTATTTAATTTATAAATATTTAACACATCCTAAAATATATGCCTTAAAGGAATTAAAAAGAATAGAAAAATTAGAAAATAGGTACTTTTTAAAAGAAATTAATTCTCTTTTAAGAAGGATAGCTATTTATAAATATGGAGCTAAAAATGCAGCATCTCTTTATGGGGAGGAATGGCTTTCTTTTTTAAATCAGACACAAAAAGCATCTTTTTCAAAAAGATTTCTAGAACTTTTAGAAAAAAATATGTATGCTTCTAAGAGTGACCTTTCAAATCAAGATAAGAAAGAAATTTTAGATATCGCAAGAAAATGGATTAGAAATAATTTATAGGAGGCTGAAATGGAAACTGCAGATAGCTTATTAAAGGCAATAGCTCATTTAACTGGAGAAAACCTAGAAGATTTAGAAAAAGAACATTCTACTCCGGTTGCTAATCCAGAAATTCAAAAGCATTTAAAAAGTAAGAATATTTTAGCCTCTGGTATTTCTGTTTTGGCAGAAGTCGATTACACATCTCTATCTGGGAAAAAACAACATAGGGATATTGTTATTCGTCGTGTGATAAGAAGTGGAAAAGATATTTTTATGGATGCTTTTTGTTTAGAAATAAAAGCTCCTCGGTTGATTAAAATTTCAAACATTCAAAAAATAAAAGATAAGAAAAGTTCAAAAGAGTATGATAATCCGTTCGACTTTTTAGAAAATCAACTCGGCATTGAGTTAGAAGAGAAAAAATCTTCAAGTTCTTTTGATTTGAATAGTATTCAGTCCCCATTACAGGCTTCATCATCTTCTAAAGGAGAGTTAAAGACAGCTATCGCTCGGACTCGTAATGAAATTACAGCTCTTATGTTTATTGCTGGAGTAGATGGGAAACGCCAACAAGAGGAATTTTCTCAAATAGCACAGTATGTTCATCGTCGTTGTCCGGATTTAGTTTTTAAAGATGAGGACTTATATCAATATTTGATGATGCTTTACCCGGATCAAGAGAGTTTTTATCAATCCATGGAGAGAATTTTAGGAAATGAAGGATGGGTTGTAAAACTTTTCCTAGAGCATTTAATACATCTCATTTCCAGTGATGGAACAATAGATGAAAAAGAACGTATTTTCCTTGCAGAAATAATGACAATCTTGAAAAATGAAGGTTTTGTTATAAAGTTTTAATTTAATTAAGAAGTTGATTTTTTATAAGTGCTGTTCTATGATGAAGCACTCAAAAATTAGTGGATAGAAAAATGAAAGAAGAAATAATTAATAAAATATTCCCCAATCCTTTACCTAGTATAGCCGAAATTGAAGCAAAATACCCAGCTCGAGAACTTCCTGAAGGTGCTAAGGTAACTCGTGTTGGCCCTAGTCCAACAGGCTTAATGCATATAGGTAATTTAATAGCCGCTCTTATTCCTGAACGCCTTGCACATCAATCTAATGGTATCTTTTTCCTTAGAATAGAGGATACCGATCAAAAGCGAAAAGTAGAAGGCGCTGTCGATTTAATTTTAAATAGTTTAAAGGACTATGATATCCATAATGATGAAGGACCTGTCTTAGGCGGAGCAGAGAAAGGAAATTATGGGCCTTATTTTCAAAGCGCACGTAAAGAAATTTATCAAGCTTATGTAAAAGATTGGCTTTCCAAAGATTTGGCATATCCATGCTTTTGTACAGAGGAGGAAAATGAAAAAAATCATGCTCTTCAAGTGGCTCAAAATGCTCGTCCAGGATATCATGGTGGATGGGCTAAGTGTCGAAATCTATCCGAAGATACAGTCCTTCAATATTTAAATGAAGGAAGGAAGTTCGTTATTCGCTTTAAATCTCAAGGGCATTATAATAAAAAAATAGTTATTCAAGATGTTCTAAGAGGTAAAAGAGAATTTCCAGAAAACGATTTAGATATTGTTATTTTAAAAGGAGATGGTCTTCCGACGTATCATTTTGCTCATTTAATAGATGATCATCTTATGGGAACTACACATGTTATTCGTGGAGAAGAGTGGTTGTCTTCTCTTCCTCTTCATATCCAATTATTTCAAACAATGGGTTGGAAGCCCCCTAAGTACGGTCATATAGCTCATGTTCAAAAAATGGATGAAAATGGGAATAGACGTAAATTTTCAAAACGATTAGATCCTGAAGCTAAACTGACCTATTACAGTGAAAAGGGTTATCCAAGAACAGCCCTAATTGAATATTTGCTCAATTTGGCAAACTCTAATTTTGAAGATTGGCGGCGTGCCAATCCAGACAAATCATATAAAGAGTTTGAACTTTCTTTAAGTAAATTAAATTCAAGCGGAGCTTTATTTGATCTTGTGAAATTAAGCAGTATCAGTAAAGATGTTATTGGTAAAATGACAGCACAAGAAATTTATGATAATAGTCTTTCTTGGATGCAGAACTATGATGTTCCTTTTGCAAAGGTGATGGAAGACAATAAAGACTATATGATAAAAATTTTCAACATAGAAAGAGAAGGCGTAAAAAAAGTTCGCAAAGATATAGCTGTATGGTCTGATGTCAAGAATGAGGTATCTTATTTCTTTGATAGTCAGTTTACTTTAACAACAGGCGAAGCATATAAAATACTTTCTCCTTTATCCGTCAATGACATAACAAAAATAGTTAATGCTTTTGTTGAAGGATACAATGAAGCAGATACAAAAGATGTTTGGTTTGATAAAATTAAACATATTGCTGCTCAAAATGGTTTCGCGACCGATATGAAGGCTTATAAAACTGAACCATCTAATTACAAAGGAAGCGTAGCAGATGTAGCAAAAGTTTTACGTATTTTTATAACAGGAAAAGAACAGTCTCCAGATTTATATGCAATTATGCAAGTGATGGGGAAAGAACGAGTTTTAAAAAGATTGAAATTAGCCTAGGAAATAAAATGCTTTCGAAAGTTCAAGAAAATCAATTCATTAAAAATTATAAAAGAATGTGGCCTTTTGTGAAACCATATTGGTTTCGCGCTTTATTAGCGACATTAATTACAATACCTATAGGTTCTTTAGATGCTGTTATAGCGTTGTCTTTAAAGCCATATATGGATAATGTTTTGATAGATAAAAGCATAGCATCTCCTATCTACATTCCTGTTTTGATTATTTTATTTACAGTTGTTCAAAGTGGGCTTGACTATTCATCAAGTTATTTAAATACTTGGGTTGGTTCAAAGATTACCATGGAGTTGAAAAAGAAGTTATATAAAAAACTTGTTACGTTTGAACCAGCTTATTTTGATAATACATCTTCTGGAATTGTCATTTTTCGTTATGATAATGATCCGAATCAGGCGTGTACGGGACTTTTGAATAACTTGAAAGTCTTTACTTCTCGTGTTTTTTCATCAATTTCTTTAATTTGTGTTTTAATTTATACGTCTTGGGAACTTGCTATTATTGCGATTACGGTCTTATTTCTTTCTTTATATCCACTTACGAAAATTCGTCAGAAAATTAAAGAGATTACGGCAAGAACTGTCATGGCAGGGGGAGAGGCTGTGACACTTTATAATGAAACGTATGCAGGAAATAAAACGATAGCTTCTTATAACCTAAAAGATTATCAAGAGGCTCAATTCCAATCTGTTTTAACAAAATTGTTTAAACTTGCTATTAAGCAAACTCAAAAAACGGCATGGCTTTCTCCAATGATGCATATTATTATTTCTGTTGGTATAGCCCTTGTTATTTGGGCCGGAAGTTCCCTTATCATGCATAAACAAATAACAGGAGGCGACTTTGTTGCTTTTATGACAGCTATGCTTATGCTTTACACGCCCATTAAAAATATAGGGAAGAATTTCAGCTCTGTTCAACTTTCTTTTATGGCTATTGATCGTGTTTTTGAGATATTAGAACAACCTGTAACAATTAAGAACGAACCAAATGCAAAGACATTAAAAGGACTTAAAAAAGAAATTACCTTTAAAAAAGTTAATTTTGAATATAAACCTGGCGTTCCAGTCCTTAAGAATGTTAATCTCCATTTAAAGAAGGGACAAACAATAGCTTTTGTTGGAAATTCTGGTGGCGGAAAAACAACTTTAGTGAACTTAATTCCTCGGTTTTATGATGTAAAGAGCGGTTCAATTGAAATTGATGGTGAAGATATTCGTCATTTTACTTTAGAATCATTACGAGATAATATTGCTGTTGTTTTCCAAGACAACTTCCTTTTCTCTGGAACGATATTAGATAATATCCTTTTAGGAAAGGCAGATGCAACCCCTCAAGAAATTGAATTAGCACTAAAAAGCGCTTGTTTAGATGAGTTCGTTCATGATTTGAAAGATGGATTAAATACCAATATCGGCGAACGAGGTACGCTTTTATCCGGAGGCCAGAAACAACGGGTAGCGATTGCACGGGCTTTTTTGAAAAATGCGCCGATTGTTATTTTGGACGAAGCAACATCAGCTTTGGACAATAAATCGGAAGCGATTGTGCAAAAAGCAATTGATAATTTGATGCAGGATCGAACGGTTTTCGTGATTGCGCA
>CASECI010000049.1 GCA_949286465.1 uncultured Alphaproteobacteria bacterium
TCAAAATGATAGGATATTAAACCCAGAAACAGGATTATGTGAATGTCCAGAAGATAAACCTTATTATTTTGAAAATGAGGATATGTGTTGTCAATCGGGTTATACGCCTGTTGAAGGAGTATGTCAAAAAATTGATTGCCGTGGCGGACCTATTTCATACAGATGTTATATTAATGATAAACAGTGCGGACTTAATTGTGACGCTTTAGGTCATAATTGCGAATATGGCATTTGTTATGCAGACGAATGCCAAGTTGGAGAAACATTTGGAAAGGCTCCATTCAGAACAAACAGCCAAACTGATTACGCGTGTTTTAGAAAGAAAGATGATAATATTACATGTATAACATCCTTAATTGATTGGAGAGAATACCAATGCTATAAAAACGAAAACAATACACAACCTTGTTGTATAGCAAACTCGTCCTTAGAGTGTATATATGCTGAATGTGAAGAAACCTGCCCTTCTGGGTTTGAAATATCCTCTTTCTTTAATGGAACATCTTGTTTAAAGAAAGGAAACACAAATATCTATTGCGAGCGTTATAAAGGGTCCAAATGGAGATGCTGGAATAATGACAGATATTGTGGACTATGTGAAAATCCAGAAATATGTTGCGATACAACGAATCCTTGTAATAATGGCTACACTTTTAATAATATGACTAAACGTTGCGAAAATGAGTCCGGAGACTATTGCGAGCACTTATCAGATTTATATCAAACGTGTTATTCAGAAAAAGGAGAAACTATTTGTACTGTATATAGCGGCACAACAACTGCCATTGGTACTTGTAGCTCAGAAGAAATAACCTGCTCAAACAATATGGTTTATGGTTATGCTTCCAAAGACGCCTATGGTTGTGTAGATAAAGATTTAGGAGTCCGTGGAATGGCTTGTTATAACAAACATCTTGTTATGACATGTTATTACAACGAAGAACTCTGTGGTGAAAGTTGTACGAATTTTGGAACAAATTGTGATCGCGCATATTTACCACAATGTGCAGAAAAAGGGCATTGCCCCCAAACAGGATATGATATGTCGGATGGATGTACTTGTGACGGGAGTGTTACTCTATACGAAGGAAAAGATTATTGTTGCCCTGCAGGACATGAGTATGTAAATGGCGCTTGTGCGATAATTTAAAAAAAATTGCATATTTTTGTTTACTTTCTTTCTAATTTAAGCTATATCTTGCCTTACAAGTAGGAAACAAGCGGGCGTGGCGAAATTGGTAGACGCGTCGGATTTAGGTTCCGGTGAGGAAACTCATGGGGGTTCAAGTCCCTCCGCCCGCACCATTTTTCTATAGTATTAATAAATAGGAAAAAATCATGAAAATTACGGAAACAAAAAATAAAGGTTTATCTCATTCATTTAAAGTTATAGTTCCAAAAGATGAGTTTGCTACAGAAGTTGCTAAACGTTTAGGAACAGTTGCTTCTCAAGTTAAATTAGCAGGCTTTCGTCCAGGAAAGGCTCCTTTAAGTGTTGTTGAACAAAAATATGGGCAAGCCGTTAAAGGGGAAGCTGCTGAACATTTTGTACAACAAGGTATTCAAAAAGCTTTAGAAGACAATAAATTACGCTCAGCAACAAATCCTAAGGTTGATGTCGTTACTTTTGAAGATGGAAAAGATTTTGAATTTACAATGGATGTTGAAGTCCTTCCAGAAATTAAACCTATCGATTTTTCTAAAATTGAGGTTCAAAAGTTGACTGCAGAGGTTACAGATAAAGAAATCAACGATGCTTTAAATCGATTAGTTCTTAGCCGTAGAGAGACAGAAATTGTTGATGAAAAAAGAAAAACACAAAAAGGCGACATTATTGTAATTGATTTCGTTGGAACTATTGATGGTAAGGAATTTCGTGGCGGGAAAGGAACCGATTATTATTTAGAATTAGGTTCTAACACCTTTATCCCAGGTTTTGAAGAACAATTAACAAATGTTGATATACCAGGAAAAGCTACTGTTAATGTTACTTTCCCCGAAAATTACCACGCCAAGGAAATGGCAGGAAAAGCTGCTGTATTTGATGTTACACTAAAAGAATTACGTAAAATTAAGAATCCTGAAATTAACGATGATTTTGCGAAAGCTTTTGGAAAAGACACCTTAGAAGCATTAAAAGAACTCATCAAAGAAGAATTAACGAAAGAATACAATAATGTTTCTAAAGTTCATTTAAAACGTGCCTTATTAGATGCCTTAGCTGAAAAAACAGACTTTGAAGCCCCTGCTGGTATGGTTGATATGGAGTTTAATGCTATCTGGCATCAATTCGAAGAAGCTAAAAAACGTGGCGACATTGATGAAGATGAAAAGAAAATGTCTGATGAAGACTTAAAGAAAGATTACAAAGCTATTGCAGAACGTCGCGTAAAATTAGGCTTATTACTTGCTGAAGTTGCTAACGAAAATAAGATTACTTTATCTCAAGAAGATGTTTCTAATGCTATTATGGCAGAAGCTCGCCGCTATCCAGGTCAAGAAAAGAAGGTTTTTGAATTCTACACAAAGAACCCGCGTGCCTTAGAAGCATTAAAAGCTCCTATCTTTGAGGAAAAAGTTATTGAGTTTATCACGGAGAAAGTCAAATTAGACAATAAGGTTTTATCTGTTGAAGAATTATATGCTTATGATCCTGATAAAAAAGAAACGAAAAAAGGAAAATAAAAGGAATATGTTATGACTTGTACAGACTCTGTTAAACCACATATGGATTACTTAATTCCGACGGTTGTAGAACAAACTGGTCGCGGTGAACGCGCATATGACATCTATTCTCGCCTTTTAAAGGAAAGAATCGTATTTTTAACAGGGCCTGTACAAGATGACGTCGCAAGTTTAATTTGTGCTCAACTTTTATTCTTAGAGGCGGAAGATCCTAAAAAAGAAATCTCATTTTATATCAATTCTCCGGGGGGAGTTGTTACTTCTGGGCTCGCAATCTTAGATACAATGAATTACATCAAATGCCCTGTTTCAACAATCGTCATGGGACAAGCTGCATCTATGGGTTCTTTATTGCTATGCTGTGGAGAAAAAGGTCGACGCTTTGCCTTACCTAACGCTCGTATCATGATTCATCAACCATCCGGAGGTTTCCAAGGACAAGCAACAGATATTGAAATTCATGCTCGTGAAATCTTAGATTTAAAATCTCGGTTAAACCAAATCTATGTCAAACAAACAGGACAATCTTTAGAAACTGTAGAAAAGGCGATGGAACGTGATAATTTTATGAACCCAGAAGATGCAAAAGCTTTTGGACTTATAGATGAAATTATTGAAAAACGCCCTCTTTAATTTTTTGAGGAAACAGGTGCTTATCAACATAATTTTTTATGTTCCCGTCTTGAAAAGTTATTTTATACTCTCTATATAATGCAGATAAGAGGAAAAGACTATGACAGATAAAAAAAATGATGAAAATAAAAATTCCCTCACCTGTTCCTTTTGTAATAAAACACAAAATGAAGTGAGAAAATTAATTGCAGGAAGAACTCTTTCTTTTGGAGAAGGAAAAGGTCAAACTGTTTTTATCTGTGATGAGTGTATAGCTTTATGTGCAGATATTCTAAAAGAAGAAGCAAAAACAACCTCCGAGGGAGAGCAAAAAGAAGATTCTTTTCAATTAAAATCACCTCACGAAGTTAAAGAATTCTTAGATCAATATATTATTGGACAAGAAAAAGCTAAAAAAGTTTTATCTGTTGCTGTTTATAATCATTACAAACGTCTCAGTGCTCAAAAGCAAGATGATGTTGAAATCAATAAATCTAATATTTTACTTGTTGGAGCAACAGGGTGTGGCAAAACATATTTGGCTCGAACATTAGCAAAAATATTAGACGTTCCTTTTGCCATCGCTGATGCTACAACATTAACCGAAGCTGGCTACGTTGGAGAAGACGTCGAAAATATTATTTTAAAATTATTACAGGCTGCAGACTATAATGTAGAAAAAGCGCAACGAGGAATTGTTTATATAGATGAAATTGATAAAATTTCTCGTAAAAATGATGGACCTTCTATTACACGGGATGTTTCTGGAGAAGGTGTTCAGCAAGCTCTTTTGAAATTAATGGAAGGAACTATTGCTGCAGTCCCTCCTCAAGGAGGTCGCAAACATCCTCAGCAAGAATTTATTCAAGTAGATACTTCTAATATTTTATTTATTTGTGGTGGTGCCTTTGCAGGGCTTGAAAAATTAATCGAGCGCAGGACACAAAAGTCTTCTATCGGCTTCGGAGCAACAGTTCATGATGTGGATGAAAAAACAACTGGAGAACTATTATCTAAATTAGAGCCTGAAGATTTATTAAAATTCGGCCTCATTCCTGAATTTGTTGGCCGTTTACCTGTGATTGCGACATTAGACGATTTGGATGAAAAAGCCTTAGTCAAAATCTTAACCGAACCGAAGAACGCCCTTATCAAGCAATACCAGAGCCTATTTAAGATGGAAAATGTGATATTAACTATTACTGAAGATGCTTGCAAAGCCATTGCTAAAAAAGCAATTCTCCGTAAAACTGGAGCCAGAGGCTTACGCTCTATTCTTGAAAACTTACTGTTAGATTTAATGTTTGATCTACCGACGATTAAAAACTTAAGTGAAGTCATTATTAATGAGCAAGTCGTCAACGGAGAAAGTGAGCCAATTTTAATCTATACAGAAAAAAAGAAAAAAGAAACTGCTAGCTAAGGATTAATGAGAGTAAATGGAAAATAACGAAGATAAAAAATCTATAGATACACCTGTTATTCAGAAAGATGATTTCAACAATCAATCATCTGAAAGAGTTACATATCCTTTATTACCTCTAAGGGATATCGTTGTTTTCCCTCATATGGTTGTTCCTTTATTTGTAGGTAGAGAAAAATCTGTTCGAGCTTTAGATAGTATATTATCAGAAAACAAACAGCTTTTTTTAGTTGCACAAAAAGACCCTTCTGTAGATGATCCAGAAATGAAAGACCTTAATAAAATAGGGACTTTAGCTACTGTTTTACAACTTCTTCGTCTTCCTGATGGAACAATTAAAGTTTTAGTAGAGGGAACAACTCGTGCACAAATAGATCAAATTGTTCAAGAAGATCCTTTTTTTAGTGTTACGACGAAAGAGTATCTTGATAAGCAAGAACAATCTCCTGAATTAGAGGCCTTAACACGTTCTGTTATGAATCAATTTGAACAATATGTGCGGCTCAATAAACGTTTACCTCCTGAAGTTCTTGTTTCAGTCTCTCAAATAAAAGAAGCGACAGATTTAGCTGATGCAATAGCAGCTCATTTAACTTTAAAATTGTCTGAAAAGCAAAGTTTATTAGAAACACAATCTCTAACAAAACGCTTAGAAATGATTTATACATTCATGGAAAAAGAAATGGGCGTTTTAAATGTAGAGAGAAAAATTCGTAAACGCGTTAAACGTCAAATGGAAAAGAGCCAAAAAGAGTACTATTTGAATGAACAAATGAAAGCTATTCAAAAAGAGCTCGGAGATGGTGATGACGGTAGTGACTTAATCGAACTACAAGAAAAAATTGAAAAAACTTTTTTACCCAAAGAGGTTAAAGAAAAAGCCAAATCAGAGCTCAAAAAGCTTCGTATGATGGGACCAATGTCTGCAGAAGCGAGCGTTATTAGAAACTACTTAGATTGGCTTCTATCTCTTCCTTGGAAAAAGAAAGCCGGAAAAAATGATATCGATTTAAAAAAGGCCCAAGAAATTTTAGATGCAGATCACTTTGGACTAGAAAAAGTAAAAGAAAGAATCATAGAATTTCTTGCTGTTCAAAAGAAATCAAACGATAACAAAGCCCCTATTTTATGTCTTGTTGGACCTCCGGGTGTTGGGAAAACATCTCTAGGCCAATCAATTGCTAAAGCCACTGGACGCCATTTTGTCAGAGCCTCTTTAGGAGGAATGAAAGATGAAGCAGAAATAAGGGGACATAGAAGAACTTATATCGGTGCTATGCCTGGAAAAATCATTCAAAGTATGAAAAAAGCAAAGACACTCAATACCCTATTTCTATTAGATGAAATTGATAAATTAGGCTCAGATTGGCGTGGAGATCCTTCTTCTGCTCTATTAGAGGTTCTTGATCCAGAACAAAATGCGACTTTTAATGATCATTATCTCGAAGTAGATTATGATTTGTCTCCTGTTATGTTTGTCACAACAGCAAACACTTTAAAGATGCCTCGTCCTTTATTAGACAGAATGGAGGTTATTCAGTTATCAGGTTATACTGAAGATGAAAAAGTTCAAATTGCTCTTCGCCATCTCTTACCCAAACAAATGAAGGAAGCGTCTTTATCTGAATCAGAATTCTCTGTAGACGAAAGCGCTATCAGAAACCTTATTCGTCTCTATACAAGAGAAGCAGGAGTTCGTAATTTAGAGCGAGAAATCGCTAACTTAGCTCGTAAAGCAGTCAAAGAAATTTTAATCGATAAAAAGAGTAAGGTAAGTATCACCTCAGAAAATCTAGAAAAATATGCAGGCGTTCCTCGGTATAGTTATGGCGTCGCCGAACAAGAAGATCAAGTTGGCGTTACAACCGGTTTGGCTTGGACTGAGGTTGGAGGAGAAATTTTATCCATAGAAGCTGTCACAATGCCTGGGAAAGGAAATATTATTCTGACTGGGCAACTTGGCGATGTTATGAAAGAATCTATAGAAGCTGCTCGTTCTTATGTTCGTTCGAGACATGCTTCTTTTGGAATTCCATCATCTGTATTTGAAAAAAGTGATATCCATGTTCATGTTCCTGAAGGAGCTACCCCAAAGGACGGTCCATCAGCTGGCATCGCTATGTGTACTTCTTTGGTCTCTGCTCTTACTGGTATCCCTGTAAGAAAAGATATTGCAATGACAGGAGAAATTACTTTACGTGGTCGTGTACTCCCTATCGGGGGATTAAAAGAAAAGCTTTTAGCTGCTCTCAGAGGTGGCTTAAAAACAGTTCTTATTCCAGAAGAAAACAAAAAAGATTTAAGTGAAATTCCTCAAAATGTGAAAGAAGGATTAGAAATTATCCCTGTTTCTCATGTCGAAGAAGTACTAGATAAAGCATTAACACATAAATTAACGCCTCTTCCTGTAGAAAAAATTGAAGAAGAGAAAAATTTACCTGCTGTCAATTAGCTTTACAATTTTCTCATTGACAAATTTTTAAAAATCTCCTAAAGAAATAGGAATAGATAGGAGGAATTAAGATGCGCTTCATTCACAATAATAACAATATTACCCCCCCCCCCAACTCAGAAATAATCCTATAAATTCAATCACTTCTTCTCTTTCTCAACGCGGTCGCAGCATGATAGAGA
>CASECI010000050.1 GCA_949286465.1 uncultured Alphaproteobacteria bacterium
GTTTGGACCATATTATTGATTTCTATACTTGAATTTTCAAGCGCTGTGGCATCGGAATTCCATAAAATGGCTTTTCCTGCCTCTGGTGTTGGCAACTCCATATTTACCGTAGAGGCAAATTTCGGTAATACCATACTTCTATTCAAATCTTCTGCTATTTGTTGCATACATGCCGTCTGATAATCTAATTCATGATTAAGAACTTGTGCACGTAATTCTCCTCCTTCCTGAAAATCTGAAAGTCTTTCTATTGCTAAGTTTCGCAAAAGAGTTACTCGAGAATTTGCTACCGGTGCTGTATCAAAGGTAACACTTCCTCCTGTCGTAGAACCTGCCCCTGTGATTGTATAACCGGTTTCTATTCGATTCTCATTAACATAAACTTCCATATCTGAATCTTCAAATATGCTAAATGTATATGGAAATTCTTTTTGCTCACCGTCCCCTATATATTGTACACGGGGACGGACATTTTTTATTTGTATATGTTCTGTCACTTTTCCTCCTTTATATGCATATAAAAAAAGACTCTTGCTAAAAAGCAAAAGTCCTACTTATGTTCCGAGTATACTCTTATCCCGGATACATATTTATCTTTTATCACAAAAAAGAAAAAAAGTCAAGGAATTTATTCCTATTCTTAATAAATCTAAAGATACAAGAAACAATCTTTATTTTTGATATAAATGAATATACCAATCTATTGTCTTAACAATACCCGTTTCAAAAGTTTCTTCAGGGTACCATTTAAGTTCAGATTCAAGCTTTGTTGCATCAATAGCATATCTTTTATCATGACCTGGTCTATCCTTTACGAAAGTGATTAAGTCCTGGTATTTCCCTTTCTCTAAAGGAAGAACTTTATTTAAATAAGAACAAATAACTTCAACTATTTCTAAATTATTCTTTTCGTTATGGCCACCTACATTGTATGTCTCGCCGGATTTTCCTTTATGAAAAATTGCATCAATAGCACGACAATGATCCAAAACATATAACCAATCTCGAACATTTTTACCATCACCATAAATAGGAATATTTTCATGAGACAAACATTTTCGAATAATTGTTGGAATCAGTTTTTCTCCGTGTTGTTTAGGACCATAGTTATTAGAACAATTAGAAGTTGTCACATTCATTCCATACGTATGATGATAAGCTCTCACAAGAAAATCAGATGAAGCTTTAGAAGCCGAATAAGGTGAATTAGGGGCATATGCCGTTCTTTCTGTAAAATATCCAGTTTCACCTAATGAACCATAAACTTCATCTGTTGAAATATGATGAAAGCGACATTCTTCATACCCGGATTTTACTTGATGCGGCTTTTCCATCCAATGTTGACGTGCAACCTCTAATAAATTAAATGTTCCTACAATATTTGTTTCAATAAATGCTTGAGGTCCTGCAATAGAATTATCGACATGGCTCTCCGCAGCAAAATGAATAACGCCACGAATATCATACTTTTTAAAAACAGATTCCACATCATCCCTATTAACAATATCTCCCTTTATAAAGGTATAATTTTCCTTTACTTGACACTCTTCAACATTTTTTAAATCCGCTGCATAAGTCAATTTGTCAAAGTTTACAATATGATAATCAGGATATTTTTCAACAAAAAATGGAACAAAATTTGAACCAATAAAACCTGCTCCACCAGTTACAAGAATACTTTTCATTTTTTTCCTTTAAAATTCATCTATAACATACTTTAAATAGTCCTTATATGGGACACCATCTTTAATTTCATCAATCAATTTTTGCAATTGAGAAATATCTATAAAACCTCTACGATAAGCAATTTCTTCAATACAAGATATTTTTAGCCCCTGCCGTTCTTCTATAATGCCAACATAATTCGACGCCTTTAATAAAGACTCAGGAGTTCCTGTATCTAACCAAGCTGTTCCACGTCTTAAGACAACAGATTTTAATCGCTCCTCTTTTAAATAAAGCTTATTTAAATCTGTTATCTCTAATTCTCCTCGTTTTGAAGGTTTTAAGCTCTTCGCTTTTTCAACAACATCCCCTCGATAAAAATAAAGACCTACGACAGCATAATTCGATTTTGGATTTTTCGGTTTTTCTTCTAAAG
>CASECI010000051.1 GCA_949286465.1 uncultured Alphaproteobacteria bacterium
CCGACACCGGATGCGACGAAGTGTGGCGACAATGATTGTTGTGAGACGAAATGTTGTAATGGTGTCTGTTGTGCTGAAAGTTATATGACCTGTGATGAAACAACGACTTGTGGCTGTCCGAATAATATGGTTCCGGATGCAGATACTGGTGCATGTAAATGTCCTGATGATGCACCGTATTATTTTGAAAATGAAGGTATCTGTTGTCAATCGGGTTATACGCCTGTTGAAGGAGTGTGTCAGAGAGTAGATTGTCGAGGTGGTCCAACAAGTTATAACTGTTATATCAATGATAAGCTATGCGGATATAATTGTGATTCTGTCGGAAGAAATTGTACAAGTGGTATTTGTTATGCCGATGAATGTCTGGAGTCGAATGGAGAAACTTTTGTATATAAACCCTCAGGTAGTTACTCTTACTACTGTAAAAAACAAAAAGATCAAAACACTTATTGTGTTACTATTTATAGAAGCAAAAGTGTTTGGAACTGTTATTACAATAACGAACCTTGTTGTATATCAGAGAATCCACAAACTTTAGAGTGTAGTGAAGGAACGTGCAATTCTGAAGATTGTTATGCTATTGATTCACGAGCACAATACTTTACATATATCGATTCTTACGGTAGCTGTTTATTTGATCCTAATTTCCTCTGCTATCCAGCTGGAAACACTTGGACTTGCATAAAGAATAACTTAATATGTGGACAAGGATGTTCAGACCCACTAAACTGTGGCGAATGTAATACGGATTATTGCCCTAAAGGAGCAACATATAATTCCTCTAAAGGATACTGCGAAAACAGTGAATATTATTGTGTTCCTAAATTAGGTCAAAGTGGTCAACAAGATGCTTATATAACCTGTTATCAAAAGAAAGATGATACAGTTTGTGGTAAAATCTGGTATGCGACAAATGCTTTTACAGCAGGGAGCTGTACCGATCCAGGATGTCCTGAAGGAATGATATATGGGCAAGTTAGCCCATTGTATTGGGGATGTATTGATCAGAAAGAAGGTATTAATGGAATAACATGTCATTATGATAAGTGGTATGAGCCAGCAACCTGTCATTATAATAGTGTGTTATGTGGCCGCCGTTGTGATTATGACGGAACGAACTGTGGAGAAGTCTTTTTACCTCAATGTGCTCTAGTTGGTCACTGCCCACAAACAGGGTATGATATGTCAGAGGGGTGTACTTGTGACGGGAGTGTTACTCAATACGAAGGGAAAGACTATTGTTGTCCAGCCGGTCATGAATACATTAATGGTGCTTGCGCAATGATTTAAAATTATCTTTTTGTTTCTGCCAAAATTTTTGATTCCAACTTTCCGCTTCAAAGAAACAAGTATTTTCATAGATATGCGTTGTAGAGGGTTTACCATATTCGTTTCGATCATCAAAATACTTCTTAAGTTGTATTGCTATCCTCTTTTGTTTTGCATCAATAGGAAATAGTGCAGAACGAAAAGCTGTCCCTTTATTCGGACCTTGAGCATTTAAAGTTGTTGGATTATGAATCTGGAAAAAAATTAATACTAATGCTGTATAAGAAATTATTTCACTATCAAAAAAAACTTCAACTGTTTGTGCATGCCCTGTCCTTCCTGAACAAACCTCACGATAGCTTGGATTATTTGTATAGCCTCCTGCATATCCAACTCGAGTAAACAATATTCCTTTCATCTCATCAAAGATTTCTTGAATATCCCAAAATGATCCACCTGCAAAATAAGCTTTCTCTATTTTCATTTTACCTCAAAAAAAAGAGCCCTTTTAAGAGCTCTTTCCTCTATTATTGAATACGAGCTTGCAACAATTCTCCAGAAGCAACTATAGTATTAGCATTATCTATAATAATATCTAAATACTCTATTGTTTCTGCTTCTACATCTTCATCAGTTACTCTACTTAAAGCATCTTCTTTTCTCTTTTCTGCTAATTTCTGCATTCTTTTACCGTTTTCAATCAACTTTGCTGCATCCATTTTAGCTTGATACTTCTTTTCGGACGGAATATTAAACATATTTTCATCTATAACTTCAGAATATGCCATGACAACATTTCCATTTTTGGCAATAATTTCTGCCTGCTCCATAATAAATTCAATATCTTCATTCATTGCTGAAGATTGCTCTGTCATTGATGTATTTTTATTCATGTGCTGACTATATCTTGAAAGCTTTTTAGATTCTTTATGAAGCTTTTCTGCATTCGTATTCATAAATGTTTGAGCGTCTCCACAGTAACAGGTATCTCGACCACAAGGACATGCTATGACTGCTGATGCGAATAGACACATTGCGGACATACATACTACTTTTATTTTTTTGTTCATTTTGTCTCCTTTCTACTCTCTAGGCAACAAAACAACTTTAAGTTTTATTTTTATTTAAATCAATAACTTTAAATTGAAAATACAAAAAAAAAATAAAAGTATAGGACTTTATCCATATATATGTATTCAATCCTATACTTTTGAATAAAAAATTATTTTTTCTCTAAGAAGTTTTCAAGCCAATGAATATTATATTGACCATCAATAAAATCTGAATTTGCTATGATACGTTGATGTAAGGGTATTGTCGTTTCTACACCTTCTATAACAAACTCATCTAATGCTCGCTTCAATCGCATTAAGCAACCATTACGACTCCGACCAAAGACAATCAATTTAGCAACCATACTGTCATAATGAGGAGGTACTTTATAGCCAGAATACATTGCAGAATCCACTCGAACCCATAAACCTCCTGGCACATGCCAACAGCCTATTTTTCCTGGGCTTGGAATAAATGTCTCTGGATTTTCCGCATTAATACGGCACTCTATTGCATACCCATCAAATCGAATATCTTTTTGAGAGTAACCTAAGGGAGCTCCACTTGCTACACGGATTTGTTCTCGTACAACATCTATCCCAGTAACCATCTCTGTGATAGGATGCTCTACTTGCAATCGCGTATTCATCTCTAAAAAATAAAATTCACCATTCTCATACAAAAACTCTATTGTTCCTAAGTTCGAATAACCTATTTTAGTCATCGCTGTCCGAACAATTTCCATAATCTTTTCACGTTGTGTTTTATTTAATGCCGGAGATGGCGATTCTTCTAAAACTTTTTGATGTTTACGCTGTAAAGAACAATCTCTTTCCCCTAAGCAAACGACATTCCCATAATTATCTGCTAAAACTTGTATTTCTATATGACGAGGTGTCTGTAGATACTTTTCCATATATACCATGTCATTTCCAAAGGAAGTTTTTGCTTCTAATTTAGCGGTATTATAAGCCTCAACTAACTCGGACTCATTATGCGCTACTTTCATTCCTTTACCGCCACCACCTGCGGCTGCCTTAATAATAACAGGATAGCCAATCTTCTGTGCAACTATTTTAGCGGCATCAACCGTTCTAACATCTCCATCAGAACCAGGGACAACTGGCAAACCAGACTTAATGGCTGCTGCTTTGGCTTGAACTTTATCACCCATCATCCGAATCATTTTCGGACTAGGACCTATCCAAGTAATCCCATGAGCCTCGACCATCTCTGCAAAATCTGCATTCTCTGATAAAAAACCATACCCAGGATGAATAGCATCTGCCCCTGTAATCATCGCAGCACTAATGATTGCGGCTTTATTCAAATAGGAGTCTCTTGCCGGAGCTGGACCTATACAAACAGCCTCATCAGCTAAACGAACATGCATTGCATCTGCATCTGCTGTTGAATGGACAGCAACAGTCTTAATGCCCATTTCCTTACACGCTCTGTGAATTCGAAGAGCTATTTCTCCTCTATTGGCAATTAAAACTTTTTCAAACATCTTTTATTCCAATACAAACAATGGTTCATTAAATTCAACAGGTGTACCACTTTCAACTAAAATCTGAGCAATTTTCCCAGATTTTTCTGCTTTAACAGGATTAAATGTCTTCATTGCTTCAATCAAGCATAATGTTTGCCCTGCCCCAACTAAATCACCGATGCTAACAAATGGAGGTGAATTTGGATCTGCCGACAAATAAACAACGCCAACCATCGGAGACTTCACTGTATTTGCCGCAACTGGTGCTTTTTTCTCTTCTGCTGGAACACTAGAAGCGGGAGCAGCGACAGAAACTGGAGGGACAACCGGAAGTGCAGGACCATTACCTTTATTGGACACTCTAATTCGTGTATCTCCTGTTTCATATTCAATTTCTGTTAACTTATGTTCTTTTAATAACTCCGCTAAATCAGCAATTGCTTTTTTATTAATCGTTTCCATATTTATTTCCTTTACAAATCAACTTAGGTTTTGTTGTTGTTATATCTGAATTTTAATCTAATTGCAAGTAGATATCCATCAATTTTTATGACACTTTTGTTATATTCTCTGACGTTATGATTTTTAAAATTTCTCCGTTGATGAACAACTCTCTCAAATCTTCCCCTATACCAATTAATTTCCCTTTAATAAAAAGCTGTGGAATAACCGAACGTCCTGTATATTCCTTTAAACAATCTAACAAACTAATTTCTTCCATTAGATTATATGTTTTATATTCAACTTTATACGTATCTAAAAACTGAACAACCATCGCCGATGTACAACATCTGGGAAACATAGGAGTCCCATTCATATATAAAACAACATCATCTTGTTGTATATCATTTTGAATTCGTTTAAAATTAATATTGTCTGTCATTTCAAACCTATTTATACTAACTCTTGTGAAGACTAGCATACTCAAAGGGAAAAGTCGATGGAAATTATTTTTCAAAATGCTCTACAATTTTATAAAAATGGACGGTTGGATGAGGCTGAAAAACTCTTCAAACAAATCCTTGAGATAGACCCATCTCATTTAGAAAGTTTATATTTTTTAGGTGTTATAGCTATGGATAAAGGCATTTTTGATATTGCTCTTGATTATTTAGATAAAGCACACCTTCTTGCACCTCAAAACCAAGACTACACTTTTAGCTTAGCTGTCGCTCTTCAAGAAACGGGGCACTTAAATGAAGCTCTTTCTTATTTTAAAACAATTGATAATCTGCCGGAAACTCAAAATTGTATCGGCAATATATACCGCTCTCTAGGCGATAATCAAAAAGCACTTAGTGCATTTAACTCAGCCTTAGAAAAAAATCCTCAATTCATCTGGGCTATCGTAAATAAAGCTATGCTACTCAATGAAATAGGCTCCGCTAAAGAAGCTTACGAATTATTAGAGAAAGCAACTCAGATTGACCCTTTCTTTGCTACCGCTTGGCATCAATTAGCTCTACTCCAACTACAAATGAATGATATAGATAAGGCCCTTTTTTCTATAGAAAAAGCCTTAAAACTAAATCCAAACGCTTCTGTTTACTGGAATGATTATGGACGTATTCTTGCTATAAAAAGCAAAGATGAAGAAGCTCTTGTCGCTTTAGATAAAGCTATTTTATTAAATCGCTTTTCTTATGAGGCTTATTATAATAAAGCACTTATTCTAGAAAAAATAAACCATCTAGATGAAGCCGAACTATCGTATCGCGATGCTATTCGATGTAATCATAATTTTGCAAATGCTTATAATAACCTAGGCTCTTTACTTTATCGAATGGGAAGACTAAATGAAGCCTTAGAAACATATCGACAAGTATTTATTATTAATCCCAAACATATGGAAGCTTGTTTTAATCTTGCTGTAATTTTAGAGGATTTAGAAGAATACGAAGAAGCTGCTGGACTTTATTTTAATGTCCTTTCTCAAAATGCCTATCCAGAACAAGTCCATATCAGACTAGCTGCTATGCTCCCCAAATGGTTTACTAAAGATAAATCTTCTGAAAAAGAAGCTCTCCGTTATGCGCAAGGCTGGCTTAAGCATTTCCCTGATAATCCTTTAGCTCAACACACTTTAAATGCTTTTACCCATAAAATTAATGATGATATTTCATTTTCTTATACTCAAACTTTTTATAATGCCTTCGCTGACTCCTATGATGAAAAGATGAAAGAATTAAGTTGCCATGTTCCCAATCTTATCAAATCTGTCCTACCTAACAAAAACAACTTAGTAACACTTGATCTTGGTTGTGGAACTGGAGCTTGTTCTTTTTATTTAAAACCTATATCTAAAAAATTAATCGGTGTCGATATATCTCGTCAAATGTTAGAGAAGGCAAAAGCCACAAAAAACTACGATACACTTGAACAAAAAGACATTTTAGATTATATCATCCATACAAAAATAAAGTTTGATTTAATCATTTGCGCGGATGTTTTTTGTTACATGAGCAATTTAACAAAGATATTTCAAACTGTTCATACCATTCTTAAAAAGAATGGCTCTTTTATTTTCACAATTGAAGCAAATGATACAAACGAAAACTATCGAATAACTCCCTTTGGACGATACTTACACAAAAAAGACTATATAGAAAAGCTTTTATCCATGTATCACTATTCTTGGACAATTCAAAATGTGAATCTAAGAAAAGAAGGAACCTCTTTTGCAAAAGGTTTCTTAATAATCGCACACAAACATTCTTATTAAGAATATTGATGCTCTAGCATACTCAGCTGTATCTTTGCATTCTTTTTACAAACTACTTTATACTGCTTATCCAGCTCTGGAAATTTCTTTAAAATAAGCCTGCGGTATTCTAAGGGTATATCTATAATATCATTTAATGTATGCTCGACTGATTTCTTGTATAAATCATAAACATCTTCAACTGCTCTCATCCTTAAAATAGATCTTATTTTAAGATCTTCTGAAAGAAAGCGAAAAATTGTTTCACCTTCTGAGGTTGCTGGCATCAATAAAAAAGATTTCAATAAATGAGAATCCTTTATTCGATATAAAATTAATTTTTGTGTATCATTATCCAAATAAAGAAATTCATTATATTTACGAGGCCCTTCCATGTTATGGAAAAATGGTAATATTTCAAAATCGGGTAATCTTCTAACAAACATTCTTTGCAAAGAAGGACTTATTCGACATAAAGCACTATACCCTTTATTGTCTGTCTTTTTAAACAAAGAAAAGTAATTATTATTTTGTTTTAACCTCATACTTACATATAATTGTCCTTCATCATTCAAGTACATAAAATTCGTTATCCCATCTTTAAATGATGCTTGATTCATTAATCTCGTTAATTTTTTATCAGACGTTATTCTTCTCATAATTTTTATACAGTCTTTATCTGACAATGTTTGGAAAAGAGGAACTCCTTTTCTATCTCTTTGACTGTATCGATTATATAAAAAATCATCTTTTAGCGCAGGAATAAAACAAGAACAGACTTTATTCCAAATATTCTTCTTTCCTAATATATTCCCCATTTAATACACCTCTTTCATAAGATAAGATTTCTTGCTCCTTTATACAATATTAGCTTATTTTACTTTTACATGATTGTTATTCAATACCTGCATATTCGTTATTTTATTTCCAACAATCTTTGGATAAATATCTAATTCTGGAAATTTCTCGTATACAAGTTTACGAAATGAAGTATAAGGAGTTGAATAAAAAGCTTTTTCACCAGTCGAATCATGAGCTGTTTTAAACAACTCTAGTACATATTTTTTCTGATTCATTTGCAAAGCTATTTCACTTTTTATAGGCCATGACAAACGTTTCATGACACCTTCAGAAACTAATCTATGTAATAAATGAGGATGACGCTTATACAAGCGAACAACTTGTTTTTGAACAGATAAATTTATTTTTTCAAAAAAAGTTATATCTTCTGAAACAGGGTTTCTTAAAAATCTTGTTAAATCTTTAAACGGGATAAAAGATAATACGTGTTTTTGTGCTTGAGCTGATAATTTTTCTGGAGATACAAAAAAAGATTTTTCCTTTTCAAAAAGTTGATTTACCTGTTGAAAATTCTCTATAGAGCATAAAACTGTATCAGCTAACGAAGGATTCTTTTCTAGTAAGATTTCTAATACTTTTTTATTACCCTCCTTTTTATTTAGAAAATCTACACGCTCTGCTGAGGTACACAAGTTAAATAAAAAATCTTCCTGATAAATCGGAGAAGCCGCAAAAAAGTTGTAATGAGATAAATTAGGACCTAAAGCAACTCCATACAATATACAGGTATCGGTTTCTTTCCTTGGTCGTGAAGATAATAATTTTTTCCTTAAACTAGGTGATAATTTCATTAAAGCAAGCTCTCGTATGCTTGCATCCATTCTATAAAAATCAGAGTAATTAGATTGATCATAGCCGCTCACCAACTGATAAACTTGCTCTGGTCTTATGAGAGCTGCCATTATTTTTTCTTGTTTCAAAAGAGAATACTTTAAAAAGTTAAGTCCTGTTTCATCTCTTAATATAGATTTATTAAAGATTTTATTTGTATGCTTTTGTTTAAGTTTTACTTTTATTTTTATAAACCATTCAACTAAATGCTGTATCATTTTATTTCTCTCTATCAAGAACATCTAATTTGCTAAGTTTATGGCAAAAGATGTTTTTTGTCAAGTATTTAAGAAATTTTAGACAAAAGATCCAAGCTGCCTTGTAAAATATAAGCAGCCGCAGCTTTATCTAAAAGCTCTTTTTGTCTTTTTCGAGTTAAATCAGCCTGCTCTGTGAATATCCTTGTAACAGCACTAGAGCTTAATCGTTCATCCCAATATAAAATAGGTAAATTAAATCTCTTAAAAAGCCTTTCTCCGAATTTACGCGTCAAAAGAGCCTGTTCTCCTTCTTGACCATTCATCAGTTTAGGTAATCCAATCACAAAACCTCCTATTTCTCGACCTCCCAAACTTTTTTCAATATCCTCAAGCGAAGAGACTATTTTCAAAGGTGTCGCAATGACCCACATTAAATCGGAAACAGCCAATCCAATTCGCTTAACGCCATAGTCTACTCCAACAAGTGTTGTAAAAGACTTGACAGCTTTTTTAAATTCTTGCGGTGAAAGGTCTTGTAATTGCATTTAGTTTTCTCTACAATAAGTTTACTTTATTTATATAACAAGGAAATAGCGGATTATGCAAGACAAAAAAATTGTTATAGCTTCGGACCATGCCGGTTTTCACCTAAAAAATACCTTAGTCCATTATTTGACTAATGAAGGGTATACAGTAAATGATTTAGGCCCTAGTACAGGAGATAATCCTGTTGACTATCCAGATATGGCTAAATTAGTTGCAGAAGATATAAAAAAGAATCCCTCTGACATAGGGGTTCTCGTTTGTGGTTCCGGAGAGGGTATGTGTATGGCAGCCAACAAATACTCTTTTATCAGAGCTGGCCTTGTATATAACGAAGAAACAGCTAAAATGATTCGCATGCATAACAATGCCAATGTAATATGTTTTGGTGAACGCATGACGGCTCCAGAAATAGCTATAAAAGCAATAAAAATCTTCTTAACGACTCCTTTTGAAGGAGGTCGCCATGAAAGACGGATTCAAAAATTAGGAGAATTAAAATGACCTGTAAATGTACGCATCACATTGACACAACAGACTTTTTTAAAGAAAAGCTTGTAGAAAGAGATCCCGATATAGCTCGTCTTATTAAACAAGAGCTCTGGCGTCAACAAGATAACATTGAGTTAATTGCTTCTGAAAATATAGTTTCTAATGCTGTTCTTATGGCTCAAGGTTCTATTCTTACCAACAAATATGCTGAGGGCTATTCTGGTCGCCGTTATTACCATGGCTGTGAATATATCGACCAAATTGAAACGATTGCTATAGAGAGAGCCAAAAAATTATTTAATGCAGCTTACGCCAATGTCCAACCTCATTCTGGCTCTCAAGCAAACGCCTCTGTCTATATGGCTCTTCTTCAGCCTGGAGATACAATTCTTGGAATGAGCCTAGATGCTGGAGGACATCTAACACATGGCGCTAAAGTATCCTCAAGTGGGAAATACTATCATTCTATTTCCTATGGCGTCACAAAGGATGAAGGTCTTATTGATTATGATGAAGTAGAAAAAATCGCTTTAGAAAATAAACCTAAATTAATTATTGCAGGAGGTTCTGCTTACGCTCGTGTTATAGATTTTAAAAAGTTCAGAGCGATTGCAGATAAAATTGGAGCTTATTTTATGGTGGATATGGCACATTTTGCCGGACTTGTTGCAGGCGGCGTTTACCCTAACCCACTTCCTTTTGCAGATGTTGTTACAACAACAACACATAAAACACTCAGAGGTCCTCGAGGTGGAATGGTTTTAACAAACAACCCTGATATTGCAAAGAAAATCAATTCTGCTGTTTTCCCTGGTTTACAAGGCGGTCCACTCGAACATATTATTGCAGCTAAAGCAGTCGCATTTGGAGAAGCATTAAAACCAGAATTTAAAGAATATGCAGAACAAGTCATAGAAAATGCAAAAGTATTAGAAGAAACCCTTCGTTCCCGTGATATAGACATGGTCTCTGGAGGGACTGACAGCCACTTAATTTTGATTGACTTGCGTTCCAAAGGCCTTACAGGTAATGTTGTTTGTGATAGTTTAGAGCGTGCAAACATCACTTGCAATAAAAATGCTGTTCCTTTTGATCCAGAAAAACCAAGTGTTACGTCTGGGTTAAGAGTTGGTACACCTGCAGGAACAACACGTGGTTTTGGTATTCATGAATTTGAAGATATTGGAGAAATGATTGGAGATATTATTGATGGATTGCGTTTAAATCCAAATGACAATAGTATCATGGAAAAAATAGTTAAAGAAAAAACGATTGAACTTTGCCGCGCGTTTCCAATATATCCAAACAAATAGAGAAAGCAAATGAAGTGTCCTTTTTGTCAAAGCATGAATAGTCAAGTTAAAGACTCTCGAACATCAGAGGATGGTTCTGCTATTCGTCGACGTCGCATTTGTTCTTCTTGCGGTGCTCGGTTTACAACTTTTGAACGCGTTCAATTGCGAGAACTAACTGTTGTAAAGAAAAACAATGAACATGTTCCTTTTGATCGAGATAAATTAGCAAAATCTATATATGTTGCCGTCAGAAAAAGACCCGTAGATATGGATAAAGTAGAACGCCTCGTTAATTCTATTCAACGCCATTTAGAGGGGCTAGGAGAAAATGAAATTAAAAGCACTGATATAGGTCAATTAGTTATGGATGCTCTTTTAAATCTAGACAAAGTTGCTTATATCCGCTATGCTTCCGTCTATAAAAATTTTAATGAGACAAAAGATTTTGAAGACTTTATTGCTAATTTATTGAAAGAAGAAAAGTAATGAGTAAAACACAAAAATACACAAATGCTAGATTGAATGCTATTCAAGCCCTCTATGCATCAGAATTTAAGGACGATCCTATTGAAAAGACTGTTTATGACTTTTTAAATAAAGAAGTTGGAAACAAAGTTCTTTTAGAAAATGAAAATGGAGAGGAAAGTTTTATTCCTATCACAGATGCTGATGCTGAACTCTTTACGCAATTAGTTAAAACTGTAAAAGATAAAAAAGATCAAATTGATGAAATCATATCCAATAGTTTTTCAAAAGACTGGGACAAAGACAGAGTAGAATTATTATTGCAAAACATTTTACGTACAGGAATTGCAGAATTTTTTATCCATCCAAACTTAGATGCTCCGATTATCATCAATGAATATGTCGATATTACACGTTCTTTTTATGATGGTCCCGAAATTCGCCTAGTAAATGCTGTATTAGATAAATTCGCTAAAGTAATCAGATCTTAAATCTAAAAAACTGAAATTAATTACTTAAAAAAAAGCTTTATATAATAAAAGAGGGTTTTTAAAACCCTCTTTTATTTCAGCCTTAAGCTGTATTTAAAAGCGTTTTTCAGCCGCTGTAATAACTTCCAAACCACCCATGTAAGGTCTTAAAGCTTCTGGAACGACAATTGTACCATCTTTTTGCTGATAGTTTTCTATTACTGCAATAAGTGTACGGCCAACTGCTAAACCAGAACCATTGAGTGTATGAACATACTCTGTTCCTTTTTGTCCTTTTGGACGGAAACGAGCATTCATACGACGTGCTTGGAATGGTCCGCAGTTTGAACAACTAGAAATCTCACGGTATCTTCCTTGTCCCGGTAACCAAACTTCAATATCATAAGTTTGCATAGAGCAGAATCCCATATCCCCTGTTGATAAACAGACAACACGATAAGGTAAACCCAACTTTTGAAGAATGCCTTCTGCACAATTTGTCATTCGTTCTAATTCATTAAAAGATTCTTCCGGTTTAACAATACTAACAAGTTCATCTTTATAAAATTGATGCTGACGAATCATTCCTCTCGTATCACGACCTGCGGAGCCTGCCTCTGAGCGGAAACAAGGTGTTAAAGCTGTAATTCGAATAGGCAATTGGTCTTCTTCAAGTATCTTTCCAGCAACCGAATTCGTTAAAGAAACTTCTGCGGTTGGAATCAGATAATAACCATTTGTTGTTTTAAATAAATCTTCTTCAAACTTAGGTAAGTTTCCTGTCCCAAAAGCTGCGTTATCTTTAACAAGCAAAGGAACTTCCATTTCGGTATAACCGTTCTGAGTTGTATGCGTATCAATCATAAATTGACCGATTGCACGTTCAAGACGAGCCAAAGCTCCTTTTAAAATTGTAAACCGAGCCCCTGACATAACAGCTGCTTGATCAGAATCCATCAAACCTAGTTTTTCCCCAATTTCAAAATGTTCCAATGGCTTAAAATCGAACTCGCGAGGCGTTCCAACGCGACGAACTTCTTCATTTGCTGTTTCATCTGGTCCATCAGGACAACGATCTGAAGGTATGTTCGGTAATGAAGATAAAATCTTATTTATATTTTCACCTAAGACACGAACTTTTTCTTCTTTATCTGTCATATCCTTTTTAATTTGAGCAACTTCTGCCATAATATGGTCAACATCGCCACCCGCCTTCTTCACAGCTCCAATACTAGACGACAACTCATTACGTTTTGCTTGCATCTCTTGGAGGGAAGTTTGCATAGAGCGATATTCTTTATCTAATTCTAATACACTTGCTGAAATGGGTTCTAGGCCACGTCTTGTAAGAGCTCTATCAAATAAGTCGGGATTCTCCCGTATCCATTTTATATCATACATAATTTTTCCCTTCGTCTTAACATAAATATGCTTAACTCATATAACAAAAGTAATGGTATTGCCAACGCTATCTGACTAATGACGTCTGGAGGTGTCAATACTGCGGCTATAACAAAAATGATAATTATCATTATTCGCCGATGTGAAATCAGACTTTGACTGGTAATTATTCCAACTTTTCCGAGTAATAATAACACAAGAGGAAGTTCAAATGCAAGTCCAAAAGCCATCATTAAATGTAATGTTAATGAAATATATTCTGACACTTTTGCTTCCAACTCAATCGGCAATAATGTGTTAAGTGTTTGATAATCCAAAAAAAACACATAGGATAAAGGTAAAACGACAAAATAAGAAAACAAACACCCAACTAAAAATAAAATCGGTGTTCCAATAATAAAATAGAGAAAAGCCCTCTTTTCGTGCGGAAATAATGCAGGAACTACGAATTGATAAATTTGATATCCAATAAAAGGAAGACTAAGAATAAACCCTGACAATAAACTTATTTTAAAGGATATAATAAACCCTTCTGCTACACCCGTATAGATTAGTCTATTTGTTGCTGAAGTTTGCTGCATAGCTTCATAAAGAGGATGAATGAGAAAATTTAATAAAGGGATTCTAAAAAAATACGCCCCAAATGACAAAACTATAACGGCAAAAGCACAATACATCAGCCTTTTTCTTAATTCTAAAAAGTGCTGAAACAAAGGAGCTTCTTTATCATTCTTTTTAAGTTCGTTATGAGTCATCTTTAATTTCATCCATAACGTTACTTATTTCTTTTCTAACTTGTATCCAAGTCCGAGACATTCGACCAATTAATCTTCCAAGCGTTTTCAAAAATGGCTGAACTTGATGAGGTCCAACCATCAACAAAGCAACCCCTATAATAACAAGTAATTCCCAACCACTAATACCAAACACTTAAGACCTATTTCTTCGTATTCTTAGTAGTCTTTTTTGCTACCTTTTTCTTTTGTATGACTGGTTTTGAAGAAGTTTTTTGGGTTGTTTTTTTAGAAGCTATTTTCTTTATACCCTTCTTTTTTTCTGGAACTTTTTTCTTTACTTCTTCTACAACAACTGTCTCTTGTATAACTGGCTCTTTTTTTTCATAAACAGAGACTGTTCTTAAAGCGTTTTCTAATTCGGCATCCTCTCCTTCTTTTAAACCTTTTTTAAAAGAGTTGACTGAAGAACCTAGCGCTCTTGCTAGTTTAGGAACTTGAGAACCTCCAAATAAAACTAAAACAACTAATAAAATTAATAAACCTTCTGTTGACCCGATCATTTTTTTCTCCTTTATAATATATAATTAAATAGATATAAAAATTGTTTCATCATCCAAGACATATATATGCTAATGACATCTAGATTATACCCGAATTCTTCTCCTATCAAGGGAAAACCTATTAAAAGCAACAATAAAAGTAATAATCCATACTTTTCTGTTTTTGAGTAAGCCAAGGCCCAAGACAAAGGAAGCAGGGAAACGACTATTCTCCCTCCATCCAAAGGAAGAAGAGGAAATAAATTAAATGCACATAAAGACAAATTGATTAAAACACCGTATTGACATAAAGAAATTCCAAATGAAGATACCGTATTAATACTTGTATAAGTAGCAAAACCTTTCAATAAGAAAGCAAAAAGAATAGCCAACGTTAAATTTGTTAAAGGGCCTGCTAAAGCAACTAAACCCATGTCTTTCTTAGGATGATTCAAAGACGAAAATGATACAGGAACTGGCTTTGCCCATCCGAACATAAATCCAGCATGAGAAAGAAATAAAACAGCAGGAATTAGAATACTTCCGACAGGATCAATATGCTTCAAAGGATTCAAAGTCAACCGCCCTGCTCTTTTGGCCGTTGTATCCCCCAACTTTAAAGCGACCCAACCATGAGCTATCTCATGCAAGATAATAGATAAAAATAAAGGAATTATAAAAGCAACCACATCAATAGAACTACTCATTTCTTAAACTTTCTGCTTTTTCATAACGACTTAAAGATATTTCGGATAATGGAGGTAAAACTTTTGCAACTTGATACATTTCTTCTAAGTTTCCATTACAATGTAAAACAGTATCACATCCTGCTTCTAAACTTTGCTCAACTAAGTCAATAGGTTTTCCCTTCAATGCTGCCATAGAAATATCATCACACACAAGGAAACCTTCAAATCCAATATCTTGTCGAATAAAATCGATTACTTTATGTGATAAAGTTGCCGGTTTTTCTTTATCAAGAGCTGTATACAATACATGAGCTGTCATACCCCATACATTCTTATTTACTTGACGGAAAGGAAGAAAATCTGTTCCAAGCTCTTTTATTCCATGCGTGACAATAGGTAAACTGACATGTGGGTCACAAGTCGCTTTCCCGTATCCAGGAATATGTTTAATAACTGGCATTAGTCCCTTATGAAGCATCGTCTCAACTGCTTTGTTTGCTAAACTAGAAACAATATTAGGGTCTTCACTAAAAAGCCTTTTTCC
>CASECI010000052.1 GCA_949286465.1 uncultured Alphaproteobacteria bacterium
CTTGTACTTGTGCTCCCGGCGCTATTGAATGTCAAGGAAGTTGTTATGTATGTCCGGAAGGCTATTCTCTTGATACCTTGACATGCTCTTGTACATGTGATCCTCAAGAATGCCCGGAAAATGCGACTTGGAATAGTTTAACCTGTTCCTGTGAATGTATCGAAGGGTATGATATGTGTAATAACACCTGTCATCCTCAATGTAACGGTTCTGGCATGACCGGAGAAAGAGATCCGGATACCTGTGCTTGTATTTGTATTGAAGGAACAAACGCCGATACTTGTGCTTGCCCAGAAGGGTACATCTATATAGATGGACAATGCCAAAAATTCGAATGTCGTGGTGGACCGACTGAATACATATGTTATATTAATGATAAAAGGTGTGGATATGGTTGTACAGCGACAGGAAATGTTTGCCGTGTAGGAGCTTGCTATCCATCTTATTGTAATCAAGTAGGTACATTCAGTATAAAAGACTACTGGGGCGGATACGGAGGATGTGAGTATGAGACAACTTTTTGTGCTCCATGGGAAACAGGAGATTGGTATTGTTTTGATACAAAGACCCAACAGCCTTGCTGTGATGCTTATGAACCTAATTTCAATACTTGTTACCATGGTAGTTGTATTGACCCATGTAAACCTTATGATAATATAAATCCTAGCTATGGACATGCAAATTTTACATTAGTTACAGATAGACATAAAGGATGTTTCTTTGATAATGGAATCAGATGTTTATTATCTTCTCAAAAGTGGACTTGTTATATTAATGATTATTTTTTAGAATGTGGAAATGGATGCTCCTCTCCTATCAATTGTGGAAACTGTAGTCCAACCTATTGTCCTACAGGTTCATATTGGGATGAGCAAAAAAAACAATGTTGTACAAAAGACGGAAACTCTGAGATTTGTTGTGGACGAGATGCTCAATGTTTTAGAGATGGTAAGGTATGCGGTGTTCGATGCGCTGAAATAGGAAAAAAATGTTCTTTAGGTCTATGTTATGATCCTGGATGCCCAGAAGGTTTTACCTTTGATCACAATGGATTTTATTTTGGATGTAAACAAGGTGAAATTCTCATGACTCAAGCATTACAAGGAGAAGGGCCATATGTATGTTTTTATCAGAATGATGCAGGAGCCAAATATTGTACTGATCTAACAGGGAAAAATTGTGGTGAGATTTACTTAGATGTATGTTCTTACAAAAAGATTTGTCCTTATGCTTCTCTCATTACTGAAGACTGCAGATGTGCAGCAAATCCCAATGGACAAATTGGTGACTACTGTTGCCCTCCAGGTCATACTTATACTAATGGAGGCTGTACACTGATTGACTGTCCAGATGGACAAGTAGCTGATGAGGGCGGGATTTGTAAGACTGCTTGTAAAAACAATGCTGAAGTCTTAGATTGCATCTGTTCTGGGACAACTCATACGAATCAATTCAATGCTAAAATTTGTTGCGAAAGTGGATATACCTGGAATGAAAATACTCAAACCTGTCAATAAAAAGCGGGGTTTTAATCCCGCTTTTCAACTATGCTTTACTCTTCTTTTTGAAGTCGTTCTTCCAGCTTTTCAATTTTCATTTGACAAATCTTAGATAACTCGTCCTCATTATGGTTATCAGACCATTCCTTAACCTCTCTTAAAACTGCTAATTTTTGCATATCTAAACTATGCAAAATATCGTGTAAATGGTCTGGCATTAAAGGCCATACTTGCTCTAATACATAATGAAAATGACATTTCTCTTTTTCACCACAAGACGTTTTTTTATTTTCTTCCATTTTTTCTCCTTTCTTTAATAAAAACCTTCTACAAAAGGAAAATGGATATCGTATGTATCCCTGTCAATACAACTATAGCATATACCTTACAAAATTTTCCTGTACTTTTTTATCTTTTCAGACTAAATTAAAGAAAATTAAAAAAGGACATTTAATAATGGAAAAATCTGAACAACTCCGTATTCCTCCTCAAAGTCTAGAGGCTGAACAGGCTCTTTTAGGGGCGATTCTTACCAATAATCGTGCTATGGAAAAAGTTGTTGAATTTTTAAAACCTGAACATTTTGCAAGTCCTATTCACAGTAAAATTTTTGCGGCATGTCAAACCCTCCTTGAAAGAGGACGTTTGGCAGATCCTATTACATTAAAAGAATATTTTGCGAATGATGGAACTCTAGATGAAGTCGGTGGACAAGATTATATATTTAAACTTGCCAACGCTTCAACGACTATTATTAATGCAAATGACTATGGAAAACAAATCTTTGATCGCTATCTAAGAAGACAACTTATAGGGCTGGGAACTGAAATTGTTAATGATGCGTTTGAAATCAACCTCGAAAATGATAGTAAAAAGCAAATTGAAAATGCTGAAAAAATGCTCTATGAACTGGCTGATGAAGGGGAACTTGAAGGTGGTCCAACGCCCTTTTCTGTTGGACTGAAACAAGCAATTGAAAGTGCTGAAAAAGCAATGCGAAATCCTTCTGGTATTTCTGGTCTGCCAACTGGACTCATTGATATGGATAAATTAATGGGCGGGTTACATAATTCTGATTTGCTTATTTTAGCTGGGCGACCTGCCATGGGAAAGACAGCTTTAGCTACGTGTATTGCATTCAATGTCGCACGAAAAATGCAAGAAGAGAATAAAAAATCAGATAATAAATTAGGGGTTGCTTTTTTCTCTTTAGAAATGTCCGCCGAACAATTGGCTGGACGTATTCTTTCTACATATACTCATATCGGCGGGCAAGCGATGCGTACTGGAAAACTAACCGGCGAACAATTCGATGAAATTGCCGGCGCTCTCAGTATGCTCAATTCTTTGCCTCTTTATATTGACGATACTCCTGGCATCACTGTCAACACAATAAAAAATAGGGCTCGAAGATTAAAACGTGATAAAGAAAAAGGCTTAGGTTTAATTGTTATTGACTATTTACAGCTTATCTCAAGTGGCGGCAGATCAGAAAATCGAGTTCAAGAATTATCTGAAATCACAAGAGCCCTAAAAATTATGGCTAAAGAATTAAATGTTCCGGTTCTTGTGTTGTCTCAGTTATCACGTCTAGTCGAACAAAGAGACAATAAACGCCCTCAACTTTCTGACTTAAGAGAGTCTGGCTCTATTGAACAAGACGCTGACATTGTTATGTTCGTCTATCGAGAAGCATATTATCTCGAAAATGAAGCTCCGGTTCAACGCCCTAAAGAAACACAGGAAGCCTTCCAAAAAAGAATTTTAGAATGGGAACAAAAGAAAATTGATCTTGCTAAATGTGCTGAAGCAATTATATCAAAACAACGACATGGACCAACAGGAACTGTTCATTTATTCTTTGATGGTCAATTTACTGAGTTTGGCAATTTAGAAAAAGAAAATGGATAATTAATTCCAAAATACCTTCCCTGGTTTATAAAAATACCTTTTATCTTGGTTTAAAATAACAGCAATTTCATCACTATGTTTTAAAAGTATTTGATTAAATCGTTGTTGTTGAGGAGCCATATTCCAAAAAAGTTTTGGATAATTTGGAAAAGAAAGCATCACATCCTGAAAATAGTTTGCATCTGCGGAAACAAAATGAATTTGAGATGAAGATAATGTTGCATAATCTTTCTGAATATTTGTTTTCTTTGTTACTGGATTTGTCCAGCGATAACAACTTAAATACAAGCTTGTCCAATATCCACTCTTTGTAAAATTCGTCAAAACAACACCATTTTTTCCTTCAATAATAATATGTGTACGAGGCACTCCATATTTTTCAGTTAATCTATTCATCTCCTTTACAGCATCATCCATTTCTGCTAAAGACATATTTTTGAAATCTAACCAAAAGTATTTTTTTTCTAAATCTAACCGCCCGCGCCATAGATCTTCTAAAGTTTCCTTAGCATAGGGCGTATCATGCGAAACATGAAAAGTTTTATCTTCTGAATTCCAAAAAATATCCGTCTCAAAACCATTCCATGTATCCCAATAAGCAGACAATCTATCTGAAGAATTAACCATATGTAACCATATCTTATCTGGGAAAAAATTAGGCTGAAAAGCTTTTTTTATAGGCGGTAAAGAAGCTTCCTTTTTTACAAACAAACTTTGACTCGTATCAATATCTGGATGAGATAATCCGACCAAATCTACCATTGTTTCCATAAAATATTGTAAATTAAATTTGCTCTGTAATTGTGATTCTATTTCTACGACTTTATGAGGAAACATCTCTCTATATTTAGGAGATAACCACATAATAAAAGGAATCGCATACATATCGGGTGTACTCATTGCTTCTTCATGGCAAAAGCAACTATTTTCTGAAGAAACATCTTCTCCATGATCTGAAAAATATAAAAATGCCATAGCGTTTTTTTCTTGTTTAAGTAAGTTCAATAATTTTTCTAAAACACAATCTGTATATCTTATTGAATTATCATAGTGAGCTCTTAACGCTTCTGATCCTTTTAAGCTATATGCATTAAAATAATCAGCATCTGAAGGATATCTATCCTTATACTCATAATGACTTCCCTTTAAATGAAGAAAAATAACCTTCCTAGGTGCTTTATCTGATAAAGCTTGTTTAAACAAAGGAATTAAGCTTTCATCATATTGCTCCTTTTTAGGAAAAGAATAAACATCTGCTTGTTTTGCTAAGACTGTTACAAGATTTGCAAATAAGCCAAACTCCTCTTGGTTCGATATCCAATAAGTCTTGTATCCGGCATCTTTCATAAACTGTATTAAAGAACCTTTGCTCCAGGCAAGACTCATATCATTTTCATTCGCTAACGTTAATGCTTTCTGTAGACTATTCATTGTCACTGCATGAGGAGATACAACATTTTGGAAAATAAATAAATCTTCTTCTTTGCTCAGAAAAGGCGTTGTTTCTTTTAAATACCCATATACACTCATTTCATTGCGCGAAACACTCTCCCCAATAACGATGACGTATGTTTGAGGTTCTTTATTTATTCCTATAATTGTTTGATATGATTCAGTTGAGGTATTAACTGCAACCATATCATTTATAATTTTATTATACTGTTTATAGTTTTCTATTAAGTACGCGAATGGCAGAAGATTATTCATTTGTAAAAGAAGAAATAAAAAACAAAAGAAACTGATCCAGATAAAAAAATTCTTTATATATTGAAAAGAAATATGTTTATCTCTCCAAAGCAAAGTCAAAAGACTAATACTTCCAATAAAAACTATTATAATAGGCCAATTCATAAAAGAAAAACAAAACGATAAAATTTCCCCAAAATTTGTTCCTAAAATAGAAAATATAGAGGCAGAATTCAACGGCGTTTTAAAAAGTATTTGATGCCCAACAACAAAAAACATCGGCAGATAACTTATAAGAAAATAAAGAATTAAATAACCTCCTTGATATTTTTTTAATACCATTTTCCAAAACATAAACACAAATGTTAAACAAAGGCCGTTCCAAAAAGAAAAAGTGTTATCAACATACCATAATCCATAGAAAGGAGCCCCAAAATACAAGAAATTCAGAAAAAAAATTTTACAGTCTAAGCAATAGTCTTTTAATTTTATATGCATTCTTATATAACCTTCATATAATTTTCGAATGAACAAAGCTAGATTAACAAATAACATATACTATAAAAAGTAATTTCATAAAAAAATACTTGCATTTTATAAAAAAAATAGCTATAAGAAGTTAACTTCGATATCAAGGGCGTGTAGCTCAGGTGGTTAGAGCGTTACGTTGACATCGTAAAGGTCAGAGGTTCGAGTCCTCTTACGCCCACCAATCCTTATAAAAAAATCTGATTAAGTTCTACTAAGTACGTTTTTTAGATTTGTTGCTATTTCTTTGTTCTGTGAAAGGACAAGGGAAGGAAAAAAATCTCCTCCATCACCACAACCATAATACCATTTTGACCCTGTTAATATATTTTTAGTTTCAAAATAAATACTATTCCTACCTTCTGTTTGTATATGAATTTGCTTTTCAAATTGTTTCTTATGCGTATCCGTCATTTCAACAGAGGAAATTCTAGGAAAATATCTTCCAGAGCTCAACATTGGATTAGATGGATCGTAAACATAATCTTTTGTTCCTACAACAAATGTTATGAAACTATGTGGTTCTCCTTTCTCGTCTTTTAAAGAATGTACTAATTCACCCCCAAAATACTTTGACGCAATTCCCTGTCTTTGAAGGAACAACTGAGCAAGTAGAGCTATTTCTGCGCATTGACAAACTCCCTTTTGAAAAGCCTGAGATAAAGTTCTGCTTCCTCTTATATCATAGAAATTTTGCCGTTGTTGAACGTTTTTTGATAAATCGGGATACATTTTCCTAAGGACATGATCAAAAACATACATTTGCATAAATATTTTTGAATCAAAATTAGAAGCAATTTCTTTAAACCATTCTATATTTTTCTCGTTTTTCTGAAGAGTGATGACCGTTTTTTCTGCACATTCAAATAAGTCTTTAAATTTATCAGTATCGACTGTAACAAGTAAATCTAATTTGCTAGGGAACGAACCGCCGATAGGAACTTTATCATTCTCCTTTATATCACAAATACGACAATTTGTTTCATTTAGCTTTTCAAAAAGCATTCCTTACCTCATATAAAGATGATACCCTATTTTAGAGATTTATTGAATATTTTATCTTCCCCTGATTGAAAAAAATCAAATCAACAAAAGTACTATATTTATTTAAATAATATAATTTCTCTCTTATAAACACTTTATTAATTTTTCTTTGAAAGAATAAATTTATTTGAAGAAGCTTTCAAAGGAAGTATCATGCTTTTAAAAAAGATTGCATTTTGTCTTTTTTCCATATTTCTTTTTACACCTGCTTTTGCATGGAAAACACCTTCTTCTCTGGTTGCTGATGCTCAAAGTGGATATGTATTACACGCTAAAAATGCAGATGTAAAACAATATCCTGCTTCTTTAACAAAAGTGATGACCCTTTATATTACTTTTGATGCTCTAGAAAAAGGGTATCTTCATATGGATGACTTAATCCCAGTTTCAAAACACGCAGCTCGACAACCAAGGTCTAAGCTTGGACTAAAAGCCGGAAGTGTTATGACTGTTAAGGAAGCTATTTTGGCCTTAATTGTCAAATCTGCAAATGACGCTGCTGTTGTTTTAGCTGAAGCATTAGCGCCTTCAGAAGAAGAATTTGCTCAGATGATGACTTCCTTTGCCCATGATTTAGGGCTTCATGATACAACTTTTAAGAATGCCTCAGGCTTACATGACCCCGAACAAGTTACCTCTGCAAAAGACATGGCTATACTTGCAATAGCAATGATGAACCACTTTCCTCAATATTATCCCCTATTTTCTACAAAAAGTTTCAAGTTTGATGGAAAGACTTATTATTCTCATAATTCTATTTTATTATATTATAAAGGAGCTGAAGGATTTAAAACAGGCTTTATTTCTGCAGTCGGTTATAACATCGTTTCAACAGCCGAACGCGATGGAAGAACTTTAGTCGGAGTTGTTATCGGACAAGACTCGGCTGCTCTGCGTGACAAACAAATGAAAAATTTGCTTGATAAAGGGTTTGCCAAAGCAAAAACAAAAGAAAAAGAATTAAAGAAAAGTGCCAACAATCCTTTTTTTAAAAAAGCTTACATATCAAGTTCTCACAAACAAAAATACGATGCTATCTTAAAAAAGAATATCGCTCAAACACAACTCAAAGTCGCTCAAATGACTGCAAAAGATAAAACAACTTTAATTGCCTCTATCCCTATGTCCCCTGTTGAAGAAGAAAATATTACAATAGAACAAGGAGACTATACACCGGCTGAATGGAGCATTCAAGTCGGCGCTTTTAATTCCGAAGAAAAAGCAAAAAAGCTTGCTCTTTCCGCTCAAGAAACACTTCATTTAAAAACAATTTCTATTCAAACTCCTCCTTATAAAAAAATGTTCCGTTCTCGCCTAGTCGGCTTCGAAACAAAAGAAGATGCCGTCGCCGCTTGCAATGCATTAAAAACAAATGCTTTTTCTTGCTTAGCTATTGCACCAAATAAAAAAGAACCCTAATTTAAATTTTCCTTTCCTCTTGTATAAAAAATGATATAGTAAGGAAAGTATGAAAGGGACTTTTAAATGACTTCTTATCTTCAAAAAATTGGATTTATCTTTTTTGTTTCTTGTTTATTAATCTCTTGTTCTTCAACGAAACGAACACCTATGCCTGACAGAACTGTTGAAGATTTATATAATGAAGCCATGGATAAAGCAGAAAAAAATGATCTCAAAGAAGCTGTCTCTCTCTTTGATGAAGTCGAACGGCAACATCCTTATTCGCCTTGGGCAGCAAAGGCTCAAATTATGACCGCTTATTTAAATTATCACAATGCTAAATATGATGATGCTGTGCTTGCTTTAGACCGATTTCTGCAACTTCATCCTGGAAATAAATATGCTCCCTATGCTTACTATCTGAAAGGGATGAGCTATTATGAACAAATATCTGATGTTTCTCGAGATCAAAAAATGACTGAAATGGCAATGGAAACATTCGGAAAACTTGTTATTTTATACCCTAACACCGACTATGCGAATGATGCCAAAGGAAAAATTATCTTAACCCAAAATCATCTCGCCGGAAAAGAAATGGATATTGGCCGTTATTATTTAAAACAAAAACGATATGCTGCTGCTTTAAATCGTTTCGGAGATGTTATCCGACATTATCAAACATCTATGCATACTCAAGAAGCTCTTTACCGCATGACAGAAGCCTATCTAGCTCTAGGACTTAAACAAGAAGCCAAACGTTCTGCTGTTGTTTTAGGCTATAATTATCCACAATCAAAATGGTATAAAAAAGCATATACTTTATTACAAAAAAATGGAGTTTCTTAAGTGTTAACAGGACTATCTATCAGAAATGTTGTCCTTATTGAAAAATTAGACCTTACTTTTGAAAAAGGCCTGTGTGTTTTTACAGGGGAAACAGGTGCTGGAAAATCGATCTTATTAGATGCTCTATCGCTTGCTCTCGGAGCACGCTCTGATACCGGACTGATTCGCTATGGAACAGATCAATTATCTGTTAGTGCTGAGTTCTTATTAGAAGAAAAAAATCCTTTATTTTCTTTACTAAAAGAACAAGGATTAGAATATGAAAATCCGATTATTCTAAGACGAATTGTCATGAAAGATGGAAAGTCTAAAGCTTATGTAAACGACCAACCTATTAGTGTTTCCTTATTGAGACAAATAGGTGATATGCTTGTCGAAATTCATGGCCAATTTGCAAGTCATGGTCTTCTTAATCCCGCAACTCACATTCATGTTTTGGATGCTTATGGAGAACTTCAAGACCAAGTTAACTCTTGCAGTAATGCTTATCGTTCTTGGAAAGAAAAACAAGCGGCTGTTCAAGAAGCTGAAAAAATTCTCGCCAATGCTAAAGCTGAAGAAGAATACTTACGGCATGCGGTGAAAGAGTTAGAGGCTTTCAATCCTGAAGTTGGAGAAGAAGAAAGTCTTTCTATTCGTAGAACTGCTCTTATGAATGCAGAAAAAATTACAGAAAGTCTTAATAATGCTTATATGACACTATCTAGTGGAGCTGGAACAACTGTTGAAAGTATGCTTCGCTCTGCTCAAAGAGAGTTAGAAAAAGCTTCTCGACTGAGTGAAGGACATTTTGATTCTCTTATCTCGCAAATAGATCAGCTTTCTGATAGTTTAAATGAAGTGGTCGAAAAATTAGAACTTTTTTCTAATGACTTTGAAGATCCAGCCTTAGAATTAGAACAAATAGAAGAACGTTATTTTTCTTTAAAAGAATTAGCTCGTAAACACCGTTGTGAATGTGATGATTTACCTCAACTTCTAAAGACTTTTCAATCACAATTATCAACCCTAGATAAAGGGGAAGAAGAACTTATTTCTTTACAACACCAAGCTGAAGAAATGCGCCTTCTATTTTTAAAAGAAGCTGGCTTATTATCAACTAAACGACATGAGGCTGCTGATAAATTAGATCAAGCTGTCGGAATGGAATTACCTGCTCTTAAGCTAAATAAAGCTCATTTCAAAACGGTAATAGAAAGTTTACCTGAATCGCAGGCAAGTGCTATGGGATTGGATAATGTGACTTTCTGTGTTTCAACAAATGCAGCACCGGCAGCTCCTATTCATAAAATCGCTTCTGGTGGAGAGTTAGCTCGTTTTATGCTCGCTTTAAAAGTTAATCTAGCTCAAACAGAAAATATCAGTACAATGATTTTTGATGAAGTGGATAGTGGTATTGGTGGAGCAACTGCCTCTGCCGTTGGAGAACGACTTCATCGTTTAGCTGAAGATTGTCAAGTCTTAGTAGTTACTCACTCCCCTCAAGTTGCAGCTTATGGAACACATCATATGCGCGTTTCAAAAATAGATGGGGCAAATGGAAATATTTTAACGACTGTTACCCCTCTTGATAAAGAAGCAAGAACAGAAGAAATTGCTCGAATGTTATCTGGGTCTGAAATTACTCCTGCGGCTAGAAAAGCTGCAGAGACATTATTGGAGAAATCATGTCCTTAAGAAAAATACCTGTCCAAGAATTAAGCTTAGAAGAGGCTCAAAAAGAACTTATTTCCTTGGCTAAAGAGCTAGCTCAACATGATATTGCTTATTATCAAAATGACGCGCCTCTTCTTGCAGACTGGGAATATGATGAACTTAAACGTCGAAATGAAGCAATTGAAAAACGCTTTCCTCAACTTATTATTGCAAATGGTCCGTCCTTTAAGGTTGGAGCAAGTGCCGCAGAAGGCTTTTCAAAAGTCGAATTAAAAGTCCCCATGCTTTCTCTTTCCAATATCTTTAAAGAAGAAGATATTTTTGAATTCACAGATCGTATTCGTCGTTTCTTAAATTTATCTTCACATGATGAGCTTGATTTTGTAGCAGAACCAAAAATTGATGGTTTATCCTTCTCGGCACGTTACGAAAATGGCGTTTTTGTAAAAGGTTCCACACGTGGAGATGGCACAATTGGTGAAGATATTACAGACAATTTACAAACCATTCCCGATTTACCACAAAAGTTAATTGGAAAAGATATCCCTGAACTTATTGAAATTCGTGGAGAAGTTTATATGCGTAAATCTGACTTCTACGAATTGAACAAAGCTCAAGAACAAGAAGGGAAAAGATTATTTGCAAATCCACGAAATGCTGCTGCGGGTTCTTTAAGACAGCTAGACCCCAAAATTACAGCCCAGAGAAAATTAAGTCTATTTGCTTATACATACGGTGAAGTTAGTCAAATCTCATGGTCTTCACAACAAGAATTTTTAGCTCTCATTAAAAACTGGAGTATTCCGATTAGTTCAGAAATTAAAGTGTGCCATACTAACGAAGATTTAGTTAATTATTATATCAACATGGGCCAAAAACGAGCTGATTTAGATTATGATATTGATGGTGTCGTTTATAAAGTCAATCGTTTAGATTATCAAAAAAGACTAGGCTTTATTACACGCTCGCCACGTTGGGCTATTGCACATAAATTTCCTGCTCAACAGGCTCAAACACGCATAAAGAAAATTCGTATTCAAGTCGGTCGAACCGGAGTTTTTACTCCTGTTGCAGACTTGGAACCTATCAATGTCGGCGGGGTGATGGTTAGTCATGCCACTCTGCATAATATGGATGAAATTGAAAGAAAAGATATTCGCGAAGGAGATACTGTTATTGTACAAAGAGCAGGAGATGTTATTCCTCAAGTTGTACAAGTTATTTTAGATAAACGGCCTATAAATTCTCAACCTTTCAGCTTCCCTACTCATTGTCCCGAATGTGGAAGCCTTGTTGTTAGAGAAGAAGATGAAGCAGCTCATTATTGTACCGGAGGCTTGTTCTGTCCTAAACAAGTTGTTGAAAGATTAAAGCATTTTGTATCTAGAGACGCTCTCGATATTGAGGGACTAGGAAAGAAAAATATTGAAACTTTTTTTGATTGGAAATGGTTAAATTCTCCCATTGACATTTTCTATTTAAAAGAAAAACATGAACAAGATTTATTAAACACAGAAGGCTGGGGACATAAATCAGTTTCCAACTTATTTGATGCTATTCATAAAGTTCAACAAAATACGCCGTTAGATAAGTTTATCTTTGCCTTAGGAATTCATCAAATAGGACAAAGTACCGCAAGACTCCTTGCTGAACATTATGAAACAATTGAAAATCTTATGGAAGAAGTTCAAAAAGAAACTGCTCTTGAGGACTTAATCCATATCGATGGAATTGGTCAAAATACGGCACTGGATATCATTGACTTTTTTAAAGAACCTCACAACCAAGAAGTCGTTCAATCTTTAACAAATCTCATCCATATAGAGCCTTTTAAAAGTAACAAACAAAAGACAAGCTTAACAGGAAAAACAATTGTATTCACAGGAACATTAGAAACAATGACACGACCTGAAGCAAAATCTCTGGCTCTTGCGGCTGGAGCAAAAGTCTCTGGTTCTGTATCTTCTAAGACTGATTTCGTCGTCTTAGGACAAGATGCCGGAAGTAAAGCTTCTCAAGCTCAAAAACTAGGAATTTCTATACTAAATGAAAAAGATTTTCGTAAGATGCTTGAAATTATTTAATTTATGGATAAAATAGAAGAAACATATCACAATGAGGGGAAAATGACAGAAGAAGAAAACAAGCAATCATCCGAACTTCCTCCTGCAGAGTATGCAGGCCCTCCTAAGTCACATACTTTTAAAGATGAAACAACAACTTCTCAAAACATCTCTTCTCCTGTAATAGAACCTGCCTCTCAACAGGATACAACTACTTTGCCTAAAACTGATACAGCTGTTTCCAAGAATCAAACCGAAAATCAAATCAAAATTCCGCCTCACGCTCCAGCGCATATTGGCATGTTATCAGAAGAAGAAGCTGAAAAAGAAATTTTAGATATTCCAACAAAACAGCCCGCTTTAATTGATTTAATTGCTGATCCTGCCGATAATCCTGAAGAACAACCTAAAAAGAAATTTGAATTCAAATGGCACTTCGATCCTAAAATCTTTAAAAAATACAAAGATGAAGTACGTGACTTCTTTAAAAAGTATCCTATGATTTATAAAGCATTCCAAGCAACTTGGATATGCTTAATGTTAGGTATTTATATCGGTGGTATTGCGTTCTTTTCTATCTTCTTCGTTCTCTATTTCGCTTTTACCCCCTTGCTTAAAAGTTACCTAGATTCAAGAGGCCTATCAAATATTGAATTCACTGTTGCTTCTCATAGTTTATCTGACTTAACAATTAAAGATATTCGAGACAAAAATGGTTTGTTTTCTATTAAAACACTTCGATTACAGTATACTTTTACTAACTTCTTAAAAGGAAAAATTACTCTTGCAGACGTCGATACATTAGAAATATTTATCAAACAAACACCACAAAAGGGATATAATGTTCGTGATTTAATGATGATTTTCCTGAAACTTGGGCTAATGGATAAAAACAGTCCAATGCATGTTCAATCTTTGCAATTTAAAAACTCTAAAATTTTCTTGGATAATAAGGAATTTCCAATCGACTTCTCTGGAATCGGCGATCTCGAAGTTCAACGCCAATTCGTTATCCCTTTTACAATACAAAATGAGTATATTACGGCTAATGCTTCTCTAACAACAGAACTCAATAACACTGGAACTATTTGGACAATTACTCTTGACAATGGAAAATTAACACTTCCTCAACTCCCAGCTGAAGATTTATCAGGAACTCTTGTTTTCAATACAAAAAATACACATTTCAGAAATTTCAACGCCGATCTTACTTTAAAGCAAGAAAATAGTGAAAAAAAATTAAAATTACAAATACTTCCTACGCAAAATAATAGACTCAATGCTAACCTTAGCCTAGATATCCCCTCAGCAAATGAACAAAAGCCTATACAAATTGAGCTTACTCTGCGTAATGTAGAACTCTCTAATGATCTCAAAGCATTTTCAACAGATGATCCTTTGAATATTAAAATAACAAACATTACTTCTAGCTTTTTAACTACTCAAACATTACAAGCCTCTTTAAATGGGAAGCTAAACTGCAAAAACAACCTTTGTTCTTTTAAACAGGAAAGACCTTCAGACATTATATTATTCTCTCCGATAAAAAAAATATGGGACACCGAATTTAAAGCTTCTTACCCTTTAAGACTGACAATTACTCCTTCTAAGAATGATTTATTTGTGCTTGATAAAAGAAAGTTATCATTCGATGCTATCTTAAGAAAGTCATCTTTTAATCTAACAAAACAAAAAAGTACAAATGAAACAGAATCTTTCACAATATCAACAGGTGAAACAACTTTAAAAGGGGAATTTGATCTTTTATCTAAAAAGGGAACTTTAGAAACTAACTCTGAAAATGTATCCATTTCTGATGACGTATTAAAACTAAGCAGAGCTAAAGTTGAGACACGTACAAATACGGAAGGCTCTTCTATAAGCATTTCCTCCCCTTCTGTATCTTTAACTGAAAACGATTTATTAAAAGTGCCTTTTGCTCTTCAGCTTCAGATAACGCCCGATCAATATTTTAGCATGTTGCTTCAAACAAGTAATAGACAAGTTACTTTGAATGCTAATGGTTACTTTAGTCCGTTTACCGGCGAAATCTTAGCCGCTGTTGAAACTCAACCTATCGTTTTCAAAAAAGGAAATTTACAACCGCATCAGATAAGCGGAATTATTAGTGATGACCTCAAAGAGGTCTCCGGAACAATCTCTCTTCGTGGACAATTTCATTGGAAAAATGACCGCAGTATCGATGGACCTATGAATATTGCCTTAGATAAAGTTTCCTTTGATTATGGAAATACAAAAATAAATAATTTAACGACAATGATGGAGGTAACTTCTTTTGTCCCATTCGGTACAAAAAGAAATCAAGAGGCTTTTATCGAGTCTATTCTAACAACACTGCCTTTTACAAATATTGGCATCAACTATTATTTCGACGCTTCAAAAAAACAATTAAATATATCTCGTATGAATATGGAACTTGCTGATATTATATTCAGAATTGACCCTTCCTGGTTAACATATCAGTCACCCGTTCAATCTATTTCCTTTAAGGCTAAAAATATTGATTTGGAAAAACTTGTCCCTTATGTCAACTTAAATGATTTTAATATGCAAGGAAATATTTCTAATGCGAGCTTCTCTCTCCAGATGAATGATGAAAATGTTTTCTTGAAGAATATGGAATTAACAATTCCTCAAGATGGTTCAATTTCTTATCAACCAGATGTATTTACGAATACAGCTCTTGAGATATTCAAAGATCTTACTTTTAAAAAGGCAACCGTCATTCTAAATGAATTAGAAAATCAAACAATCGATTTCTTGTTTATTGGCGATAATACAAATCCTCAAGATAAAAGAAAAACAACTATTCGTTTCAATATTACAGAACCTCTGCATAACTTTATTAAAACAACCAAAATAGAAGCTATCCCAGACGAAGTTTCAGAAAAAATGAAACTATTTTAGGATATTATTAGGTTTTTCTTGCAAGAAGTCTCTCTTTTCCCTACAATAGGTTTTATGAAAACTTTTATTTTATGGACTATTACTATTTTAGCTTTGAGTAGCTTATTTCTTCTCATAAAAGCTCCACTTATAGGTGCTCTATTTTTATTTTTCCTCTTTATATTTTCTATTATTCTTTCTTTTCAAAAAAAGAAGTCTATCTTACCTCCTGTCATGTGGCTTTATCCCAAAATCGTATTAGCTTTCGTTTTCTTATCTTGCATCGGATATAGTATATATCTTTACTTAAAAAATATCCAATGTGTCTCTTGTATGCATGGGATTCTTGCTGCAAATCTGCCAATGTCTCTTTCCTATGCTGAAGACAATATTATCTCTTTTCTCAAAGGACTATGGGCTCTTAATAATCGTGTTTGTTTCTTCTTTTTATTTATCGGATTTTTCATAATTTTACATTTATTTTCTCATTTTTATAAAAAGGAAAAAGGACGTTCACATGCTTGATTTTCCTTTAGCTATATGGATTAGTTTTAGTATTGTCGCCTTTGGCGCTTTCGGTCTTTTTTTTAGTCGCCAAGTAAAATATCTTATCTATTTTACTTCATTAATTTTTTGTGGAAGCTTATTCAATATTCTCAATACAGCTCACTATCTCAACGACATTCGTGGCTTTATGTTATGCCTTTTCTTAATTATCGGATTTGCTCTTGAAACGGCAACAGAAATTTATTTACTCAAAAAGAAGAAAATCAAATCCTTTTCTCCAATTTTTTATGCATTAGCTTTTATGAGTTTCTTTCTTCTTGCTACCGCTAGAGACTTATTGTCCTTAATTATTGGATTAGAAGGATTCCAAATTTGTCTTTATGGTTTTGCTTTAAAACGTGAGAAATTAAAAAATATTTTACTCCCCTTATTTAAGGAAGGACTAGTTTCTTATAGTGCTCTTGTATATGGGATCTCTATTTTGTATCTGACGCGAGGTCAATTCAGTCTGGTCGGATTACGCCTATCACTACAGTCACTTCATCCGATCGACCCCTTTATTTTAATTGGTATCGGGTTGTTTGCTTTAGGAATTCTCATTAAAATAAATGGCTTTATTTTAATATCTAGGAAAAAATATCATCATGTTTAAATCCTATTACTTTGAAAAATTAGACAATACGAATGATACAGCTAAATCATACCCGATATATAGTGCCATTTATACAGAGCAACAAATAAAAGGTCGAGGAAGAATGGGAAGAACTTGGGAGAGCATCAAAGGAAATTTATTTACGTCTCTTGTTGTTCCTGCTTCTGCTGATGCATCTGACTACAGTTTTATTGCAAGTTTAGCTGTTGCTTTAACCTTAGCTCCTCTTTCTCCAAGGATTAAATGGCCTAATGATGTTCTTATTCATGGGAAGAAAATAAGTGGCATTCTTTTAGAAACATTTAATGAAAAACTTATTATTGGAATAGGAATAAATATTATAGGGAATCCCTTACATACCCTTTATCCAACGACATGTTTAAAAGAATGCGGCATTGAAGTCACATCTAAAGTTATTTTTGAAAAATTGCTCCAAAATTTTTCTGATCTATTACTGATATACGGAAAATCAGGATTTAAAGATATTAGACGTCAATGGTTAGAATTTGCTGCAGGATTAGGACAAAAAATAGAAGTTCATCTCCCCCAAAAAAATTTAACCGGTATTTTTAAAAATATAAATGAGCAAGGAGCTCTTCTTCTAGAAACGCCTGAAAAAGAATATTCAATTACAGCAGGTGATGTTTTTATGATTTAAAGGAAAGAAAATGATAGAAGAAAATCAAGAAACTGAATTCATTATCCCTCATGATTCCCTCGTATTTATTCCTCTTGGAGGCGTAACAGAAATAGGGCAAAACTTTTTCTTATATGGATATAAAGGAAAATGGCTTATCGTTGATTGCGGATTAGGGTTCCCTGGAGATCATTTCCCTGGAGTTGAAGTTCTGTTGCCTGATCCAACTTTTATTGCACAACACAAAAAAGATATCGTCGGCTTATTCATTACACACGGGCATGAAGATCACATTGGTGCTATCCCTTATTTATGGCAAGATTTACAGTGTCCAATATATGCAACCCCTTTTACAGCAGAGTTAATTGAAGACAAGTTAAATGAATTTAATTTAGTCGGGAGAGCTCAGTTGGAAGTTATAGAGCAAGGAGCTTTATTAGAACTTCCTCCTTTTGAGATAGAGTTTATTCCTGTTAATCACTCTATTCCTGAACCAAATATGCTCGCCATCAGGACAAAAGAAGGGACGATTATTCATACAGGAGACTGGAAATTTGATTCCTCACCTGTTATCGGTGAAAAAATTAATATCGATACATTAAAAGAACTAGGTCGAAATGGCGTTCTTGCTTTAGTTTGCGATTCTACAAATATCTTTTCTGAAAAAGAAGAAAAAACAGAACAAGATGTTCGTTCTTCGTTGATAGAAATTTTCAAAAGCGCCCCTTCTCGCATTATTATTACTTGCTTTGCCTCTAATGTAGGAAGAATTGAAAGTATCTATCAGGCTGCTCATGAAACAGGAAAGCAAGTTTGTCTTATGGGACGCTCTTTCTGGCGAATAGATAGTGCTGCTAGAGCTGCCGGTTATATGAAAAATATTCCTCCTTTTTTAACAGAAGAGGAAGCTGAAAATATTCCCAAAAATAAAATTGTTTATATTTGTACAGGAAGTCAAGGCGAACCTTATTCCGCATTATCTAAAATCGCCTCTCAAAATACAAACGAGTTATTCATGTTAGGTGAAAGTGACACTGTTATTTTCTCTTCTCGTGTCATACCAGGAAATGAATTAGCCATTGCCGCCTTACAAAAACGCCTTTTAATGTCTGGATGTACTATTATTACCGATAGAGAAAAACTTGTTCATGTGTCAGGACATCCTTCTCAAGACAGCATGAAAAAATTATATGAATACTTAAAACCTCAAATTGCTATCCCTGTTCACGGAGAACCTATGTATATTATTGAGCATAAAAAACTCGCCGAAAAATGGGGGGCAAAAAATGCAATCATTGTAGAAGAAGGTGACGTTTTAGAACTAAATGATGGCGATCCTGAAATTATAGGGGAAGTTCCTGTCGGTTGTTTAGCCGTCGATGGGAAAAAAATTGTTTCTTTAGGCGCTGATGTTATCAAAAAACGTCGCAAAATGATTGAAGGTGGAAGTGTTGTCGGAACAGTTGTTGTGAATCAAAAAGGAGATCTATTGGGAGAACCTCAAATATCATCATTCGGATTACTTGATACAGATCCTTCTGATTTAGAAACGCTTATTCAATTGATAAAAAAGAATATCAGCGATATGGATAATTCTCTCAAAGAAGACGATGCAACGTTAAAAGAAACTATCCGCTTAACAATTAGACGCTTTATTACTGAGCAATTCGGGAAAAAGCCTTTAATCGAGATTCATTTAGTTCGTATATAAAATCTTTAATATTTTTTAATCTTTCTTTTGTTATATTGTTATTATGAAAGATTACCGCTGGATAAAAGTTATTTTTATTCTTATGTTCGCTCTGTCTCTTACAGGGTGTGCTCAATATTATGTTAAATTACAACCATCCTATAAAACGCACGGTCAATTTCATCGCGTTCAAAAAAAAGAAACTGTATATGCTATTTCGCGTATATATAAAGTTCCTCCTAGAGAGATTATAGAAAAAAACAAATTAAAGCCTCCTTATGGTTTATCTGTAGGACAACTGTTATTTATTCCCCCTGTACAAGTGCATATTGTACGAAAAGGAGACACCCTCTATAGTATTTCTCGAGCCTATAATGTTGACATGAATTCATTAGCTAAAGCCAATCAATTAAAAGCTCCTTATACATTATCTCTTGGTCAAACTCTTGTTATGCCTGGAACTCTTGTCCCTATTACGCCTCAAAGTGACAAGAAAGTCAGTGCAAAAGTAGCCTCATCAAAACAAGCCCCTCAAATATCGCCCAAAAAAACATCATCTAACAAAACACAAAAAGCTGTTAAACTACCTCAGGCACCTAAACGCTCTGGTCGTTTTTCTTGGCCTGTAAGTGGTACTGTTATATCTAATTTTGGACCTTCTGGTGGCGGACGTCACAACGATGGCATTAATATCAAAGCCGCAAGAGGAACTCCATTTAAAGCTGCGGAAAATGGCGTTGTTGCCTACGCCGGTAATGCATTAAAAGGATTTGGAAACTTACTCCTTATTAAACATTCTGATGGCTTTGTAACTGCTTATGCACACGCTGATTCATTATCTGTTAAAAGAGGTCAAACCGTCAAAAAAGGTCAAACTTTAGGTAAAGTTGGCTCAACAGGAAATGTGAACACGCCTCAACTCCATTTTGAAATTAGAAAGGGGACAAAAGCAATTAATCCAAGAAGTTATTTAAGTTGGTAAAAATAATGTTGGTCAAAACGATTTTTTTATAGTAAAATAAAGTAAACTTTAAAATAAGGAATAAGAAATGTATAAACAAATTATTTCATCACTTCTATGCTCCACCATTCTTATTACACCGGCATTTGCAGGCCTAAAAGAAGGGTTAGAATTCTTTGAACAAAAGAAATATGAGCAAGCTTTTGAAGAATTCTCTTACCTAGCCGACGAAGGAGATAACATAGCTGCCTATCACCTTGGTTTAATGTATGAAGGTGGATTAGGGGTTCCACAAAGCAATCTTAAAGCTGCTGAATATTATTTAAAATCCTATCAAGCTGGTAATACAACAGCTGCATCAAAATTAGGTGTCTTACTCGTCAATGGAGAAGGAATTGAGCAAGATATTGATAAAGGTATGGAGCTCTTAAAAATGGCTGCAAGAGCCGGAGAACAAGAAGCTCAATATCAGCTTGGAGAAATTTATGCAAAAGGAGAAGCCGTCGAAAAAGAATATGTCTATGCAGCTGGTTTCTACAAAATGTCGGCTTTACAAGGATATGCCCCTGCTCAATACAAATTAGGTTTATTATACCTCTATGGTCGTGGTATTCCGCAAGATTATGCTTTAGCATTAAAATGGTTATCTCGTTCGGCAAATCAAGGCTATGTTGCAGCTCAACATGACTTAGCTGAGCTGAGAGCAAATGACAAAATTTTATCAAATCCTGTAGAGGCTCATGCTTGGTATAACATTATTGCTGCTTATAATACTGACAAAATTGGAACTTGGGCGGCAGAACAACGCGATGCTATCGCAAAAAAGATTAAAGATCCTCAAAACTTAGAAATCGCCATGGAAACAGCTCGAAAGTGGCGCCCAATTCCTGCAAAAGATACTGTCCCTGAAAGTGAATTATCTGAACCGGCCGCAATCATTCCTGGCTTTAATGATGTTGATACTCTTCGGAAATTACAAGAAAAAAATATTACAATCTTATCCGATGGCTCTGCTTATGGGATTCGAACAGAAGAGTTGGAAAATGCCATTATTACAAGACAAACTGCTGGTATCGAAGCCAAAATCTCTGAACTTGGTCAAAATGGTCGTCCCGAAGCTTTTACCTTCTGGGCCAAGATTGTAGAAACAAGAATGCAAAATCCTAAGGGGGCTATTGCTTGGTACGAAAAAGGAGCTAATTATGGAGATCCTGAAGCTCAATACAAAATGGCTCAGCTCTATTGTGAAGGAAAAGATGTTCAACTAGACCCAACAACTTGTTATATGTGGCTACAAGTTGCTGCTAAAAAAGCTCAATCCCCTCTTAAAGAGATGGTTGATAATGTTATTAAATCTATTGAACCTCAATTAAAAGAAACTGAAAAAGAAGAAGGCTTGAAAAAAGCTCAAAATTGGAAACCCGCTGAAGCTGTTAAGAAATCTGGCTTTAAGCTTTTCTAAAAAGTAAAAAAAGTCCCTAGCTCTGCTCTAGGGACTTTTTTAAAAACTAAATTTCTTTAATCCTTTTTCAAAAATAAATTACAATGGCAATGCCCCATTTCCTCTATTTCCTTTTCATGTTCACCGCAAGGACAATATCCTCTTGTCATATCACAAGGACATTTCCCTTCACAAACAGTCAAACACCGATTAATCACTTTATCTGCAAAAGGAGATAATTGGTACCCTTTAGCTTTTGCATATAACTCTAAAACATGTTTAAAATGTTCTTTATCCATTTTTTATCCTTTCTTACTTAAATGATAAAAGCTATTTTTATAATAAAATATAAAATAACTCCGGCATACAAACCCGCAATAACATCATCCAACATGACCCCATAGGCATTTTCAATTTTTTTATCAAAATAACAAGCTGGCCACACTTTGGTAATATCGAAGAAACGAAATAAAACAAACCCAAGCAAGTACGTTATCCATGTTGATGGTAAATAAGCTACAAATACAAAAGCAAGCAATTGCCCAACGACTTCATCTATAACGACTAAAGAAGGATCATGTTTTGTATATTTTAAAACTTCTTTCGTAGCAAAGTACCCTATCCAAAACAAGATAAAAGCACCTAAAAAGATTCCCCAAATTCCCATAAATTCTTTCAACAAAAAGCAAACTGGCAATGCCGCAATGGATCCGACAGTACCAGAGGCAATTGGACTATATCCTGTACCGAACCAAGAAGCCAAAACAAATGCTAATTTCTTATATAAATTTTGCTGTAATAACATATCTTTTCCCTTAAGGCTTCGAGTATAAATAATTTCATTTTTTTTGACAAGAGTTCTTTTTCTTAATCCCTTTTACATTTTTCTTGTCTTTATAACCTAAAAGCGTATTCTTATACAAAGAGAAAAAAAATGAACATACATTTATTTGCTATTGGAAAAATGAAAAAAGGAAGTCCCGAATTCGATATTATGTCGGACTATATTAAACAATGCAAATGGCCTATTAAAGTTCGAGAATTCGAAGAGAAAAAAACGCTATCTATCGAAGAACTAAAAAAAGCAGAAAGTAATTTACTGTTAAAAAATATTCCCGAAAAGGCGTTTATCATTGCTATGGACGAAAAAGGAAAAGAAATGACCTCCCGGGAATTTTGTAGCTTTTTAACTGACATTCAAAATCAAGGCTTTTCAGATATTGTTTTTCTTATTGGAGGAGCGAATGGGCACACTGATTTTCTTCGACAAAAAGCACATTTTATTCTTTCCATGGGGAAAATGACAATGCCTCATATGTTAGCAAGAACAGTTCTCACAGAACAAATTTTCAGAGCATGTTGTATTGCTCATCATCACCCTTATCATCGAGATTAAGCTTTTAACAGAATTTATTCTATACCCAAAACAAGTTTAAGCTCTTCACTTAGCCTATCTAAAGTCCAAGGCGGGTCCCAAACTAGAGAAACATCAACTATCCCAACATTTTCTAGTTGTGAGACCGCCATAGCAACCATACCTGGCATTTCTCCTGCAATTGGACAAGTCGGAGCAGTTAAAGTCATTCGGATAAAAACATTTCCATTTGAATGGATATCAATATCGTAAATTAAACCTAAGCTCCATACATCCAACATCAGTTCTGGGTCTTGAACGGTTTTCAATGCCTCAATGACTTCTTCCTTTGTCGCAATAGAGTGGCCTTGTGGCAAAGGCTCTCCTAAACAAGCATGGAAATCTGTTGAATTTTCTTCTGTCATAACGATAATAACTCCTGTGCTTTTTTAAGCCCTTTAACAAATGTCTTTATATCGTCTTCATCACTATAAAGACCTAAAGAAACACGAATACTGCCACTTACACCAAATCGTTCATGAATAGGTTGTGCACAATGATGCCCAACACGAACAGCTATTCCCTGTTGATCTAAAAGCATTGCCACATCTTGAGGATGTAATGTACCAATATTAAAGCAAATAAGACTTTCCTTATAATCTAATTTCCCAAGCGGATGAAAGTTAGGTATTTGTTCGAGTTCTTCCGTTAACAATCCCATTAATTTTTTTTCATACGCTTCTATTTTTCCTATACCTATCTTTGAAACATAATTGATAGCCGCATGAAGTCCTATTGCTTCTATAATAGAAGGTGTTCCTGCCTCAAATCGTGCGGGAGAATCTGCATAAACATTTTTATCAAGATGGACTGATTTTACCATATCTCCACCACCTTGTAAGGGCAGCAGCTCATTCATTATTTCCCATCTTGCATAAAGAGCTCCTATCCCCGTTGGACCATAAATTTTATGACCGGAAAAAGCATACCAATCACATCCAATTTCATTCACATCAACAACCTTATGAACGATTCCCTGGCAGCCATCAATTAAAACCTTAGCACCAACCTCATGCCCTAAACGCGTTATCTCTTTTATAGGGAAAAGCGTTCCTAGAACATTTGACATATGTGTCATAGCAACTAATTTCGTTTTATGGGTTAACGCTTTTTTATAAGCCTCTATATCTAATAGACCATCGTCTGTTACATCAACAAACTTTAAGACGACTCCTTTTTCGTCTCGTAATAATTGCCAAGGTATCATATTAGAATGATGCTCTGCTATTGATAGAACAATTTCATCGCCTTCTTTTAATGTACGGCCATATGTTCCTGCAACTAAATTAATAGCATCTGTCGCGCCTCGTGTAAAAATAATATCCTTTGGTCTAGCATGGAGAAAATCAGCCACACTTTGTCGAGCCTGTTCAAAATCGTTTGTTGCAACTTCTGATAAATAATAAGCCCCTCTATGAACATTCGCATATTCTTTAATCGCCATATGATACATCGCATCTAAGACAACTTTCGGCTTTTGGGCAGATGCTGCACTATCTAGAAAAACAAGCTCCTTTCCATAAATTTTTTCATTAAATATTGGAAAATCTTCTTTAAGCATGTTTCACCATCCAATCTAAAATATGATGCTCAAATGCTTCTGGAAGTAAATCCGACAAAAAGCCTTGAATTAACATCTTTTGAGCATCTTTCAATTCGATTCCTCTTGATTGCAGATAAAATAACTGCATTTCATCTAAAGCTCCGATGGCAGAACCGTGAGAACATTTAACATCATCCGCATAAATTTCTAATTCTGGTGTACATGTTACTTTTGCCGAATCTGACAATAATATTGCCTGATGATTTTGGCTCCCTTCACATTTCTGGCTATCATATGGAATATGTATCACTCCGTAATAGTTTGTTTGCCCATCTTCAACCAAAACACCTTTTACTATTTGAGATGAATACGTCTCGGGAACATCATGATAGACATGACAAGTAATTTGGTTATTTAAATTTTTCGAAGACAGATAAACAATCTTTAAATCACAACGAGCCTCTTTCCCTTTCAGACGAACAGTTATATCTAAATTTTCTCCTTGTTGAAGAAAAACGCCCTCATAATGAGCCTTTTCAGGAACTTCTATCTCATAATGACCTGACGCATCTATCGTATCTTCATGAAGAACTTGAGCTGGCAATAAAACCTTATTTGTAATCCGCATAGCCTTTTTCTTCCAATTTCAAAGCTAAAGATTTATCCCCTGTATCAACAATTCGTCCATCTACCATAATATGAATAACATCTGGGACAATATAATCTAAAAGTCGTTGATAATGGGTTATAAGTAAAAATGAACGATGAGGCTCTCTCATAATACTGACGCCTTGTCCAACTATTCGTAACGCATCAATATCTAGTCCAGAATCCATCTCATCTAAAATACAGAAATCTGGTTCTAAAAAACCCATTTGTAAGGTCTCTAAGCGCTTTTTCTCACCCCCAGAAAAACCAACATTGACGGGTCTTTTTAACATATCATCACTTATACCGAGCGCCTGAGCTCTCACTTTTAACCGCTTAATGAATTGTACTGCATCTAAAGGCTTTTCATGTAAATATTTCTTCTTACTTTCAAGAGCTTGCTTTAAAAAAGAAGCATAAGAAACACCAGGTATTTCAACAGGATATTGAAAACCTAAAAAGATTCCTTCATTTGCTCTTTCATCTGTACGTAATTCAAGTAAATTTTTACCTTTAAACCAAATTTCCCCTTCTGTTATTTCATAGGCAGGATTTCCGGCTATAACATTTGAAAGCGTACTCTTTCCTGAACCATTAGGTCCCATAATAGCATGAACGGTGCCTGGTTCTATTGTTAAAGTCAACCCTTTTAATATTTCTTTATCCCCAACTCGGGCATGTAAATTTTTTATTTCCAACAAAGACATTTTAACCTTCTAATCGCTTCTCTATTTTTTGTAATTTTTTCGGAACGTGTAACGCTACGGCATCTTCTATATTAAAGATATATTTAAGTTGTGTCAGCATAATTTCAACATCTGCTGTTTCATCGATAATCTCATTAAGATTATCTTTACCTCTATTCATATACTTTAAAATCTCTTTTTGAAGCTCACTCATCTCTTCCAATAGCATCAAAAGCTGAGAATCTCTTCCCCAGGTATCTACTGCTTTTTGTAAAAGTTCCTTATCTATTTGCATTAACCAACACTTCCTTCCAGACTAATTCCTATTAATCTTCCTGCTTCTATTGCAAATTCCATCGGCAATTGTTGCATCACCTCTTTACAAAAACCATTCACAATCAAAGATACAGCTTCTTCCGGATTTAAACCTCTTTGTTCACAATAAAATAATTGCTCATCACTAATTTTAGAGGTTGTCGCTTCATGTTCAATTTGAGCACTCTTATTCGCACTTTCCATAACAGGAACTGTATGAGCGCCACATTTATTCCCTATCAGCAAGCTATCGCACCTTGAAAAATTACGCCCACCTTCAGCATTTTTACCCATTTTCACAAGCCCACGATATGTTTGATTAGAATGCCCAGCTGAAATCCCTTTCGATACAATTGTTGAACGTGTATTTTTCCCAATATGTATCATTTTCGTACCTGTATCTGCTTGCTGATAATTATTCGTCAATGCTACAGAATAGAACTCACCAATACTATTATCTCCCAACAAAACACATGACGGATATTTCCAGGTAATCGCAGAACCTGTCTCAACCTGCGTCCAAGATAACTTAGCATTCGAATGGCAAATTCCACGTTTTGTCACTAAATTATAAATACCTCCAATACCATTCTTATCTCCAGGATACCAGTTTTGTACAGTCGAGTATTTCACTTCTGCATTATCTAAAACAACTATTTCAACAACAGCTGCATGTAGTTGATTCTCATCACGTTGCGGAGCAGTACATCCTTCTAAATAGCTTACATACGATTCTTCCTCAGCCACAATGAGAGTCCGCTCAAACTGGCCGGAGTTTCGTGCATTAATACGGAAATAACTAGAAAGTTCCATCGGACATTTAACACCCTTCGGAATGAAAACAAAAGAACCATCCGAAAAAACAGCACTATTTAAACACGCAAAAAAATTATCCGTATAAGGAACAACAGAACCTAAATATTTTTTTACAAGGTCTGGATGATTCTTTATGGCTTCCGATATAGAGCAAAAAATAATCCCCTGCTCCGCTAAACGTGCTTTATATGTCGTCGCAACAGAAACACTATCGAATACAGCATCTACAGCAACCACCCCTGCCAACGCTTTTTGTTCATTCAATGGAATGCCTAACTTTTCATAGGTTTTCAGAATTTCTGGATCAACTTCTTCTAAACTCTTAGGTCCCATCTTCTTTTTAGGCGCCGTATAGTAATAAAGATCTTGGTAATCTATTGGGTCATATTGTATCTTTCCCCAATGAGGCTCCTTCATTGTTAACCAATGTCTATATGCCTTTAATCGAAATTCAAGCAACCAATCCGGTTCTTTTTTCTTTTCCGATATAAAACAAATAACCTCTTCACTTAAACCTTTAGGAGAAGTTTCCGTTTCAATACTTGTTTCAAATCCATACTTATAAGATGCGTCTACTAAATCTTCTATTTCTTTTTGTGCCATTCCAAGCCTCTTTTTATTGCTCTCAACCTTGCACTAAAAAAGAAAAAATGTCAATATTTACCGATTTTGGTTGCAGATTATTTTTTTATCTATTAATCTTTTATTATATTATGTGAAAGTTAAAGGGGTTTTATCATGTCATCAACTTGTTTGGAACCATGGGTTCTCGCAACCATTTTTGCAACAGCAACTTGTTTCCTTATTTTCTTATATGTCCAACTACGTATACGACATAATCGTATTTGTTTAAATTTAAAAAGTGCTAGCGAATCTTTTGCTGCTCAATCTAAAGAACTGGAAGAACTCAAAAAAAACAAAAATGACATTTCCGATGCTATCTCTGTCGAAAATGCACGAAGTATCATCGTCGCATTCGATCAAAAAGGAATCATCACTTATATCAATGATTATGCCGAGGAATTTTTCGGTTATACAAAAGAAGAGCTCCTTAATCATGAAATCATGGGAACTATCGTTCCTGTCCCGACTCGTAAAGATCCTAATCAACCAACATTAATTGAAAAGATTTTACTCAATCCTCAACTCTATGTAGATATAGAAACTAAAAATATAAAGAAAAATGGAGATGCTGTTTGGATTTCTTGGACAAATAGAGTCGTTTATGATGAAAACAATAAACCAATAGAAGTTCGCTCTGTTGGTTTCGATATTACAAAACGAAAACAATTAGAAGAAAAACTAAAATATCTAACATCAATCGATCCTTTAACAGGGGTTCTTAACCGTGCCGCCTTCTTAGAAGTAGGAAATCGCGAACTAAAACGAGCTATTCGTTATGATAGAGCTATTTCTTTATTGGTTTTAAAACTTGACCATTTTCGGGTTCTCGGTCAAGAATTCGGCTATAGCTTCGGAGATGAAGCCTTACAAAAAACTGTTCAAATTTGTAAAAATTCTATTCGCGATTCTGACTATTTAGGACGTATCGGAGATGTTGAATTTGCTATCTTACTTCCCGAAACGCCTTTAGATAATGTCAAATTCTTAGAAGAAAGACTCCGCTTAAAAATCCAAGAACAAAATTTAAAAACTGAAATCGGTAATGCTTTTATTACGACAGCGTTTGGAACTGCAGGTCGTATTGATGAAAAAGATTCTATCGACGCTATGCTTGTTAGAGCAAATCAATCATTAAAAGAAAATGCACAAAAAGAAAAATAGGAAGGAATTCTTATAAATGTCCGAAGAACTTGTAATTTTAAAAAACGATTATCTTGAGGTCGGAATAGCTCCTTTTTGCGGAGGCTCTTTAACTTACTTACGAACGAAAGGAAGTAATCCTTTTGATTTACTCCGTCCAGCGTCAGCAACGGCTTTACAAAAAAAAGACCCTAATGGAATGGCTATGTTTCCTATGCTTCCTTTTACACATCGGATTAAAGGCGGAAAATTTACTTATTGGGGCATAACAAGACAAGTTCCCGTCAATCAATCTGGCATTCCAGACCCAATACACGGAGATGGATGGAAAACAGCTTGGACAATTATATCCCAAACAGAAACCTCTGTCGTACTTGGCATGAAACACGAAAAAAATCAAAAAGGATATCCTTTCTCTTACGAAGCAGAGTTAAGTTATATTTTAGAAAAAGATGTTTTAAAAACAACTGTTACTCTCAAGAATAATTCTATTCTTCCTATGCCATGTGGTATAGGACTTCATCCTTTCTTCGTAAAAACACCTAATATTACGCTTCGTTTTGGGACAAAAAATGTTTGGTCACATCTCAACGATCCAATTGATAGACCCTATAAAACGCCAGAAGAATGGTCTTTTGAGACACCAAGAGAGATTAAAGATGCCGAGTTTGATACTTGCTTCGGAGGCTTTGATGGTACAGCAGAAATCATTTGGCCTAAATTCAAAAAAATGGTTCAAATGAAAGCTGACGAAATATTCAATCACGTCGTTCTTTACTCTCCTCTTCGTAAAAATTTCATTTGCCTAGAGCCGACAACAATGGCAAATAATGCTTTTAACCTTGCCTCTGAAGGTGTCGTTGGAACAGGCATTCAAAGTATTGGACCTAATGAAAAAATTTCTGGCTCTATTACTTTCACAGTCAGAGAATTGAAATGAAAAATCCATTCACAAAGATTATCGCAACATTAGGCCCTGCAACTTCATCAAAAGAACGAATTTATGAACTTGTTAAAGCTGGCGTTAATGTATTCCGACTAAATTTTAGTCATGGCTCCTTAGAAGGACATAAGCAAAATTATACCTACATTCGCGAAGTCGAAAAAGAATTAAATCAACCCATTGGTATTATCGCAGATATGCAAGGCCCTAAACTCCGCGTTGGGCAATTTAAAAAGGGTTCTATTGTTCTAAAAGAGGGCTCTTCCTTTCGACTAGATATGGACGATCAGTTAGGAGACGAAACTCGTGTAAAGCTTCCTCATCAAGAAATTTTTGATGTTCTAGAAGAAGGTACTTACTTATTATTAAACGATGGAAATATACGATTAAGAGTAACAGAAGTCGGTGCACATCATGCAAATACTCTCGTTATTACAGGGGGTACATTATCAGATCATAAAGGCGTCAATGTTCCAGGAGTTACACTTCCAATTAATGCTCTTACGGAAAAAGATTTGATAGATTTAGAATATGCCCTAAATTTAGGGGTTGATTGGATTGCACTTTCATTCGTTCAGCGTCCAGAAGATTTAATTATGGCTCGCGAAAAAATAAAAGATAGAGCATGGATTATAACAAAAATAGAAAAACCGTCAGCATTAAAGAATCTAAAAGAGATTATTAATTTATCAGACGCGATCATGGTCGCGCGCGGAGATTTAGGCGTTGAATCTCCATTAGAGGATTTACCTTCTTTACAAAAACATATTGTAGGATTGTGCCGAGAACAAGGTAAGCCCGTAATTATAGCAACCCAAATGCTTGAAAGCATGATTAATAATCCGACGCCAACACGTGCTGAAGTATCTGATGTGGCTACAGCGGTTTATGATGGTGTTGATTGTGTTATGTTATCTGGAGAAACCGCTGTAGGTCAATTTCCTGTTTTAACGGTTTCAATGATGCGTAAAATTATTGCTCATACAGAAGAAGATCCTTTATATAAGAAGCAGATGGAAATTTTAACTTTGCCTCCAGATCGTCTGGTTGCCAGTGCGATTACTTCTTCTATTCCTCATATGGCTCGTGTTTTAGATAAAGCCGCTTGTGTTGTTACCTACTCAATCTCTGGAGCAACAACATTCCGTGTTGCACGAGAAAGGACTGGAATTCCTATTTTGAGCTTAACAACAGATGAAAAAGTAATGCATCGATGTACTTTAGTTTGGGGCGTTACTCCTATTATCTCACGTACAGTCAATACGATTTTAGATATTGCTCCTATTGCATTAGAGTATGGGAAAAAGAAAGAAATGATTAAGTCAGGTGACCAAGTCATTATCACAGCTGGGATTCCCTTTGCTCAAAAAGGAGCCACAAATATTATTCATATTCTAACAGTAGAATAAATTTTATAAAAATATAAAAAAAGGCTAGACATTTTATAAAGAATCGATTATAAAAAATTTCATCTATTGCCCAGATAGCTCAGTCGGTAGAGCAGGAGACTGAAAATCTCCGTGTCGGTGGTTCGATTCCGCCTCTGGGCACCATCAAAAAGAGCGCCTTTTGGCGCTCTTTTGTTTTATAAGGTTATCGCGATTTTGATTGTTTTAGAACAAAATTAATCTCAGGTATCTTTCTTGAACCATCTAGTTCATTAAAAAACTCTCTACTACAAAGCATCGGATTGTCAATCTTTAAATAAGCATAATTATAAGCCTTCTTTTCGAATTGCATCAACTGCTCTAGAGTTCTTTTTTCCTCGGCTGAAACACTATCTGTTCCAACTAAACATGCATCACAGACTGCCGCTGCTTTTTCAACATAATTTGTTTTCTTTTCTAACGTCCATATTGGCTCATAGTCTCCCTTTTCATTTGCCTTCATCATAAAAACATCAACACAATCTATTGTATTTGCTATTTGATCAGCCATCTTAACCATTTTTGCGGATAAACTCATTGTCTTTGCATGCTCTGATTGCCATACTTTCTTTGCGGCATCCCTTTCCTGTTTTGTTTCTCCAGGAAAGCCTTCTGGAGGATTAGATAACTCTTGAACTAAAGAAGCTGTTTTATGAGCATTTGAAACCCCCATAATAGGAATAAGAGCAATAGTTAACTTATTTTGATTGTCTAACGGCGTATCCTCTATTGCATCGTGGGCTAATGCAGAAGCCAAAATAGGAATATTCTTCTCATCTTTTAAAACCTTTTCGGGCTCCCCTAAAGCATTTGCAACGATTTCCATAACTCTGAAAGGATGCGTTATATATAAAGCACGTATACCTTTTTTATTCAGCCCTTTCCGCTTTTGTCCCTCATGAGCTTTACAAACAAGCTCCCAGACATCTGATAAAACCTTATTCGCTCTAATATCTTTTACTGTTAATTGCTGATACATTTTGTCCTCTCTTTTATTTTTTTTAATACTCTTTTATTATAGCATAAATCGCGCTATTATGATAAAGGAAAGTAAGCTTAACCATTCATTTTTACTTTAATTAAAAAAAGGAGTATAATTTTTTAAATTTAAATATATACTCTAATAAGTACTTCTTGAGATAACTTTATAAAATGAAAAAATCACTTCATTAAAATAGAAAGAAAAAAATGCCCTTTAAAAATAAACGAAATATAGTAGAACGAATATATTATAAGAATATATCCCTAGCACGATCAATATCTGAAAAAAAAGATATCTCCCCAGATCAAATAAAAGCCGCTCGAGCCCTATTAGGTTGGTCTCAATCAGAGCTGGCTAAAAAATCTGGATATTCTACGCCTGCTATTAATAATATAGAAAAAGGAACCTATGAAGCTCGCTCACAAACCGTCTCTGATGTCATTCAGACCTTTGAAGAAAACAACATAGAATTTATTGATAATGGAGTAAGAATTGCTTCAGAAAACTTACGTATCAAATGTTATGAAGGAGAAGAAGCTTTTATTCAATTATTTAAAAAACTCACTCGCGCTTTTGAATATGAAGATGGAGAAATCCTGCTTTGTGGAATTGATGAATATTTCCTAACAAATAACTATCCATCAATGTTAAAAAACTTTCAAAAAGGAATTAACCAAAATCCGAATGCAAAAGTACGCATCTTATGTCACCGGAATCAAAGCGCCGGTTTAACGTTTAAGAACTTTGAAAAGAAAATCGCGCCGAACGACATTCCTCTTATTCCGATTATTTTATACCGAAAACGTGTTGTTTCCATTCTTTTCGATGCGCCGGCGCAAGTCATCATGGTTTACACACCGACGCTTTATCAACATTATGTAGAATTATTTAATTTTTTGTGGACGTCTTCTAAAGGCCTTCCCCCTTCAAAAGACACTTGCCTTTTTAAAGAAAAATAGTCATAATAAAAGAATATGAAATATCAAGGAGAGAGACCAATGGCACAACGTAAATGTATTTTATATATGACAATATCTTTAGATGGTTTTATTGCTGATGAAAATGGAAATAGAAATAGCCTTATAGAACAAAGCCGTAAAGATATAAACGACTTTAAAGAGTTTCTTGAAACTGTAGATGTTATTTTAATGGGTCGTAAGACATATGACCAAATAAAAAATCTTCCTGAATGGCCCTATGAAGGGAAAAAAGTATATGTTATCACTCACTATCTAAAGCAAAATGATGAACATGTTACTTTTGTCCATGAAAATATTATGGGCCTTGTTCAAAACTTAAAAAATGAAAAAGGTAAGAATATTTGGGTTATGGGAGGATCAGAAATTGCTAATATTCTCATCAAAGAAGGATTATTAGATGAATATGTCCTTATTACAATACCAACAATCTTAGGTAAAGGTATTCGCTTATTCAAAGATGATAATCCAACAATTTATTTAAATCTAAAAGAGAGTAAAGCTTCCGGAAACTGTATTATAAGTAAATACGAAAAGAAGTAATGTAATTATTAAGCCTTCCGAATTCGGGAGGCTTTTTAAAAAGCTTAAAAAAGTATTAAAAAGTCCTTGCCAAGTTACTGAAAGCATGTTAAAAACATTCCTGTTTTAGAAAGTTTTTTTCCTATTTTTAAAGAATTTTTTTCTTTAAAAAATAGGGTACTTTTTTGTTTAACTATGTGAAAGGATAAATGATCCATGACAAAATGGGTTTATACATTTGGTGACGGTCAAGCTGAAGGCCGTGCTGATATGAGAAATCTGTTAGGTGGTAAAGGTGCTAACCTTGCAGAAATGGCAAGTATTGGTGTTCCTGTTCCTCCAGGATTTACAATTACAACAGAAGTTTGTACTTATTTCTATGAAAATAATAAAACTTATCCAGCAGATTTAAAAGAACAAGTTAATGCAGCTTTAGCTGGTATCGAAGCAAAAATGGGCAAAAAATTCGGTGATGCAGAAAATCCTCTGCTCTTCTCCGTTCGCTCTGGTGCTCGCGTATCTATGCCTGGTATGATGGATACAGTTTTAAACCTTGGTTTAAATGATGAAACTGTTAAAGGCTTAGCAAAAGTATCTGGAAATGAAAAATTTGCTTACGACTCTTATCGCCGCTTTATTCAAATGTATGGAGATGTTGTTATGGGTGTTCATTCCGATAACTTCGAACATGTTTTGGATAAAGTTCGTGAAGAAAATGGTTATAAATTCGACAACCAAATGACGGTTGAACAATTAAAAGATGTCATTGCTCAATTCAAAAAGATTTGTGACGATGCCGGCAAACCGTTGCCGCAAGATCCGCAAACACAATTGTGGGGTGCTATCGGGGCCGTGTTCGGTTCTTGGATGATTGACCGCGCGATTACGTATCGTAAACTCAACAACATTCCGGGCAACTGGGGAACAGCCGTGAACGTTCAAACCATGGTGTTCGGCAACTCCGGCGACAATTCCGCAACCGGTGTGTGCTTCTCTCGCGACCCGGCAACCGGTGAAAACTATTTCTACGGCGAATACCTGAAAAATGCTCAAGGGGAAGACGTCGTGGCCGGTATTCGTACACCGCAACCGATGACAAAATTGGTCAAAGAACGCTCCGGCACGGATATGCCTTGCATGGAAGAAGAATTCCCGGAATTGTTCAAACAATTGTCTGACATTCGCGCCAAATTGGAAGCGCATTACAAAGACATGCAAGACATGGAATTCACAATTCAAGACGGTAAATTATGGATGCTGCAAACACGGAACGGGAAACGGACCGGAACAGCGGCTTTACGCATTGCCGTTGAAATGGTGAAAGAAGGCTTGATTGACAAAAAGACGGCGATTATGCGCGTTGAAGCCGGTCAAGTGGATCAATTGTTACACCCGATGTTCGACAAAAAAGCGAAAAAAGAAGTCATTGCCCGCGGGTTGCCGGCTTCTCCGGGTGCGGCTGTCGGTCAGGTTGTTTTCTCCGCTGCTGATGCAGAAAGCTGGGCAGCTCAAGGAAAGAAAGTTGTCTTAGTTCGCGTTGAGACATCTCCTGAAGATATTTCTGGAATGCATGTTGCTCAAGGTATTTTAACAGCTCGTGGTGGTATGACTTCT
>CASECI010000053.1 GCA_949286465.1 uncultured Alphaproteobacteria bacterium
TTGCCTAACGTGTTCAGACTCATAATCAGCGCATCCGGAATGCTTTCTGCGTGAACCCCTTGCGTTCGCACATCGGAATTGAATATGTTATTCCAGTCCAAAGGAAGATCCATACAGGTGACTTCTCGGACATGTGCATCTTTTCTCTCTTTTTCTTCACGGGCTTTACGCTCTGATTCTTCTTTTTCTCTGCGTCGGCGTTCATTTTCCTCATGCTCTTCTGCGGTACGCTTGGCTGCACGGAGTTTGTCTATAACCTTCTCAATTTCATCTGAGGAATATTTGCTGTCAATATTTCCTGCAAGTCCCAAAATATCAAAAAGACTCAACCGTGCACTGTCACCAGAATGATTTTTATTAGACATGTACCGTCACGCTCCGATCCTCTTTCGTTCGCCTATTTAATTACATTTTACAGCAGCGAATGTACCAAAAACGGGAGGTATAGAAAAAGGACCGTGAAAATCACGGCCCCAAATTTTGTATTTGCCTGTTTACTTAAGAATAGTTGTAAGTTTTTAGCTTGTCTATTATTCCATAGGCATTTATTTTAGATGCTTTTTCCAATATCTTGTTTTTGCTTTTCGTACCCTTATCAATATCAAAGGTATATATACAATCATCACTTGACCAAAAATAATTTATATTATTGTATTCAAAAAAAACATCATCGCCATAATAATACGCTTCGTCCTCAACGATTCTTTGATTGCTTTTCAACGAAAATCCATCAACTTTTCTTAATTCGCTCAACAAACTGTTGCGCAAAAGCAAACATTCTGGATGTTCATCGGACGAATAATCAAAGCATAACTTATCGTTTTGTGCGCTCTTTTTATAAAGAGCATAACTATTGCTATTGTTATACCATGCTATACGTAAATCTTTTTTTCCTTCAAAAACACCTTCTTTTAGTACGGCTTTTTCAAATGATTTAGAATTTACGAATTCTTTGTAAGGGCCCTTAGCGTTATTATATTCTTCGCACATTAGTATTTTGTGAACTCTTTCCAAATCATCTTCCGATAGTACGTCCAGCCAGGAATCACCGCGTCTTTGCCAGCCTTTGTTGTGAAATATCAACCTGCCGCTGACATAACAAAAATCTTCAAATGAAAGAGCATATCTTCTCACAAAATCAATAGATGCTTCGTCTTTGCCAAAGAATTCTTTTAGATTTGCCAGTTTTGTCCTAAAACTGTCCCAATTTTCTTGACCTTTATCACCCCAAAATAAGAAACCAATTTTTCCGCATAAAAAGATGGTGTCTTCCGCTTCGATTATTTGTTTTTTCCAGTCTTTATTTTCGCTTTTAATCTTTCTTGCCTTTTGGATTTCTTCTTGAATTTGTTTGGCGATTTTTGTGGACTCAGCCAAACCAATTTGCATTTCAGCTAATGAGGTAAGTATATCTTTTGGATCGAAATCATCAATTTTTCTCATAACGGAGATCATCGCCGCAGCAGAATCAACACCCGAGTTCTCAATTACATTTCTACAAAATCGCATCCAATCTTTAAACTTATCCTCCTCGAAGTTTTCAGTTGTTTCAAAATGCTTGCAAATTGCAAAGAAATACACTCGCTCTTTTTGCGTTGTTTTTTCGATAATCCCAACTTTGTTACCGTTATCATCCTTTGAAATTTGTTTTCTACCTTCGTTTGTTTTGTAGATCGGTAAAAAATGATACCTTGATTCTTTTTCTTCTTCTTTTCGTAGAGATACAACCTCATTGATTTCATTCAATTGCTTATTTATTATGCCTATGCGATTTTTAATGCGATCAAGGATCGTGCTTAATGCTTGTAATCCATCAAGATCAAGAATGTCTCGATAATATTCAAATTTTGTATATTTAATCTTGTCATCATCATCAAAAAACGAATACGATGATAATGTTTCTTTTTGTTTCTTCGTAATACCGGCCATTTTTTTTGATTTTTCACTATCGGATAAACTACCATCAAAAATCTTATCTATTATTTTGATCAGATCAGCTTTCAGTAAATATTCTTCTTCGCCTTCTGAATGTTTACCTTTTGCCACACACAATTGATTAAAACAAAACCTATTTATAAAGGCAAAGAAGATTTCGTCTGTTTGCCCATCCAAATCTCCAGCATTTGCAGATTCCCAAAAGATATCGTTCCAACTATTATCAAGTTTTTGGGGTATTTCTTTTATATATGAATGCAAACTTTCGTTGGGCTTTTTTTCGATTTCTCCGATTAAATCTGCTTTGAAGTTTTCAAAATCTGTCAACGCTTTCCCACGCGCATTCATCTTAACATATAACCGATCTGCGCTTTCTATCGGAAGCTTGTCGTTACCTATGTCTAAAACACAAAATGTAATACGATCTTTAAATTGTTCTAACCTTTGTTTCCATTTGCGTGGTTGCTTAGCCATACCTGAAAAAACCGGCTCAATTCCGTCATTACCGTTTGTTCCGCCGAGCATTCGAAGCATGGCGTTGATTGTCGGGTCGTTTTTCCACGCAGAAAAGAACCATTTTTGGTTCTTAATATAATCAACTAATCCGCTGTCTATTTTAGAATCAATGTTGTTTTTATTATCACACAAAGCCTCACAAAACTCTCTTGACGATTTTCTCGTTTGATATGTAAACCCTCTGAGAACGCTGATTTCGCTGCTCAATTCACCAGACCTTAATGCCAAATACCAATAAATCAGCCAAAGCGTCGTCAATCTTTGCTGCCCGTCCAACGGATAAAACACATCGTACTCTTTGTCATACTCCTTTTTATGCTCTTGATATCCATATACAAAGTCCATAGTCAAAGGTTGGTTTTTTTCAACAGCATCCTTGATATCTTTCAAGAATGCTTCGCGTATATATTCCTTGCCATCTCTGCCCTGAGCATAGTCTCTTTGCAGGATCGGAATACAAACATTATATTTCTCAAAAAAATCACCAACTGAAATGGCGCTCTCAATTGTTTTATTTTGATTATCATTCATTACAAAAGCCCGCCTTCTTTATTCTCATACCAATTTTTAAAAGTCATATTGTATTTGCCGACATCAAGTATACTTTCTTTATATTTATTGAGAATCTCCTTGCGCTTCCCTTTATTGGCAAGTTCATCAGGGTTTTTAAGTATATACCACCACAGTGTTTTTTCCATATCCATTCTGTAATATGCGGCGTCTTTTTCGGTCCAATATTTTAGATCGTCGGGATAATCTGTATATGTCTTGGAAAAGACATTCCTTGTACATACAGGAACGAACGCCGCCTCTTTTTCGTCGTTCATTTTCACCTCTTCTTTATCATCAATCGAAAGATGCGGCTTGATTCCTTTTTCCTTTTTCAAAACATAATCTCGCTTTATAGCAAAACACGAATTTCCATATTCGCGATTTGTAGATGAGTCAAGTAAAGTATAATTCCAAATCAAATTCTTCTGATCTTCCTGTAATTCGTTGCTATCATTATCGTTACCATTTATACTTTTCCATAACTTTTCAAAAGCGTTCTCTTCTCCGTACTCTTTTTGCTCGTTATCATATGTAACGAGTTTTTCTTTTATTTCCTTATCTTGATATTGCCGTAATACATAAACATACTTTTTCCGCGCTGATTTTTTTCTGTCTCCTTCATAATCCTCAAGCGAATTAGGACGGATGTGTTCAACATCCCATCCTTCTTTTTTGAATAAATGAAAAGGAAAACGAATAAAATCCGGAAGACCGTATTTCTTTTCTTCAATTATGCTGGCATTTTGATCTAATACGGTTTGAACATTATGTAATAACAAAACCGGTCTCGCTTCTCTTTTTGGGGGTTGGTTATATCCTTCATATTGGCGATCAAGCTCCAATGCATTGCCACACTCGTCTTTAATCCTATATTTGAGGTACAGTATAAAATCTTTCTTTGTCATTATTTGTTTTTTCTTAATTCGAACCTTTTTTAACCCCAAATATGTTCTGATATATTCAGTCACCTTATCTTCTTTTTCTAATGCACATAAAAAGCCAATATAATGATAGAGTTCCTCATCATTG
>CASECI010000054.1 GCA_949286465.1 uncultured Alphaproteobacteria bacterium
CATTTCCTGTCGCTTTTGATTACTGGTGCATGGTGGTTTCAAACGGGACGGTGAATATAACCGGAAAAACGCTTTCGTCCATCACTGTCACAGACAATAATGTAGGTGATAGCACGAAGTTAGGGGTCATTGATTTAATTGCAATTGGGATTTAGGAGGTTCAAAGATGTTTTACGGTAAACATAAAGTAGACGGAAGTTACGGATTTTTTCAAAGCGCGGATAAATGCGCGAACGGTGTTGAAATTTCAGAGGAAACTTGGAAATCCTTAATGATCGCGCAACAAAACGGTCAACAAATTGTGCCGGATGAAAACGGTGCGCCGGTTTTACAAGACATACCGGACAATCGAACATATGCCGAAAAACGGGCGGCGGAATATCCGGCACTCGGCGATATGATTGATGCTTTTTGCAAAGCCAAAGCGGGTGACGAAACGGAATTGATGGCGTTGATGGCCGAACGGGACGCAATTAAAGCCAAGTATCCGAAACCGGAAGCGGCGGTTGAACAAGTCAGTGATCAAGTAACTGCTCAAGTCAGTGAACAAGTAACGGAGGGGGCTGATGTGTAAGCAACGGGTGGCTTTGGACATGATTAACGGTCAGGCGCGCAAAGGGGGGCTGTCTAAAGCAGCCCTTTTATTGCACGAAGAACAATGCAAGGATTTTGAACAAATGGATGCCAGGATGACAAAAATCGAACAAAAAGTGGAAAATATCGAAAAAAAAGTGGATGGATTGGATGAAAAATTGGAGCGTGTTCTGGCGCTGGTCGGTAAAAGAAGTTCTGTATTTGGCACGTTAAAAGAAGTGTTATCCAACAAAGTTTTTTTGTACCTGTTGATTACTTTGTTAACGGCCGCTTTCGGCGTATCCGTCGGCGAAGTCGGGACGTTTTTGTTTAAATAGGAGGGAACAAATGTTGAACATTGAAGAAGAGTTAATCCAAGAAGAGGGGCTCCGGCTGACCGCCTATCAGGACACGCTGGGGAATTGGACGTGTGGGGTCGGGCATTTGATGAAATCGGACTGCGGGACGGTTTCTTTGCGCCAGGTCGGCGAATGGCTGGCAGAAGATATCCAAATTGCACGGGATGAATGCATGAAGCGCATAGAATGTTGGGCAAATTTGAACGAAGCGCGGCAATATGTGCTGATTTCCATGATGTTTAATTTGGGTAGCAACCGTTTTATGGGCTTTAAAAAAATGCTGTTGGCGCTGAATAACGGCGCTTATGCGGTTGTTTCAGCGGAAATGCTCGATAGCCGCTGGGCGCATCAGGTGAAGAGTCGCGCAACAAAGTTGGCCGGAATCATGAAATCCGGGGTGATGGCATGAAAACGACTATTGTTTTTCTGGCTTTCTTGCTGGCCGGTTGTGCCGCTAAAGCCCCCAGTCAAGCGATTGTCGAAAACACACGGCGGGACGTGGTGGCAGTTCAGGAAACCGTCAAGAAAATTGAAGCTCAAACACCGACAGAATGCAAAACCGATGTATTTTTGGCGAACTTGGAAGCGATTAATCGACAAGTGACAACCATCGGCGGCCAGATTGAAAGCATCGGGCTTTCTTGTCAGACAGAAAAAGCCGTTCTTGAAGAACGCATTACCACGCGGGAAATGGTGATTGTGGCGCTGTTTTTGGTGATTGTCGGACTTGTTTATTTTTTGTTTAAAAGAAGATAGGAGGAATAATGAATATTTTGTTCGTTGTATTTGAAGCCTGGTGGCGGCGGTGGTTCGGCGGGGGTTATATTGGTGGGAAAAAGTGGGAAAACAAATGGTTTAACCGCCGCGTAACGCAACATATTGTTAATTGTCTTGTTCTGTTTTCTTTCATTTATTTTTATAAAGACATGCACTGGGTTTTGGCCATTTATGCAGTGGCCGTGATTGAAGGCTTGTTTTGGTCGCCTGGGCATGGGCCGGGCTTTGATATGTCTCGGGCCGGCGTGCCGGATGATCCGTCCCGATACGAGGAGAAATGGTGGAACAAAATTTGCCAATTCCTTGTCCCGCGCGAACAATGGTATAGTTTCGGTTATGACTGGCTGTGGATGATGCTTCGGTATACAAGCCCTTGCGTTTTGCTCGTCCCCGTTTTCGGCTGGGAGATTCTGTTCATGGGATTGTTAGTCGCGCCTGTTTATGGTTTTTGTGCTTCGTTTTATGAAGACTTTAATAACGTGATGTGGCCGTCATGGTTAGACCGCGCTAACAAGCTGGCCGAAATCATTATCGGCGGAATCGCGGGGTTGTTTTTGGGAGTGTTGGCATGAGGAAGTATCACGCCGCAAGCCGAAAAATCTCATTTAAATGCGTAAAGGCAAGATACACATCGGAATGGCTGCCTGTTCGAATACTATCAACCAAGGGTCGCCATTATTTTTCTTGATGCATATTCTATGTTATATTTCATTCCTCTTGAAAACTTCCTTGACAAACTTTCTAAAAAGTATGATTTTAATCATATCTTAAAGAAAGGAGAGGGAAATGAATAAAAATCTAAAATTGATGATAAAATTTCAAAAAGATGAAGCAACAGCCTCTAAACTTTATGGTTTTTTTGCTAAAAGAATAAAGGATTCTAAAAATAAGTCTGTCTTAGAACAAATATCAAGAGATGAAGCTTCTCATGCTTTAATTTGGAAACAATATACACAGAAAGAAGTCAGACCATCTTATATAAAATTTGTTTGGTATGCTTTTTTAACATATCTGCTTGGCTATACATTTGTTATAAAACTTATGGAAAATGGTGAATATGCAGGGGTTGAAGAACTCAATGCTGTTAAGAATCAAATACCAGAGGTTGAACATATCATTGCTCAAGAAGAAAAACATGAGAAAGAATTAATTAATATGTTAGATGAAGAACGCTTAAATTACGTTGGGGCGATGGTTCTTGGCTTAAACGATGCTCTCGTAGAGTTAACGGGTACGATAGCGGGGTTAACTTTTGTTCTAGCTAATACAAGACTAACAGCTTTAGCCGGAGTTATTACAGGTATAGCAGCTACTTTATCTATGGCTGCATCCAATTATTTAGCAGAAAGGGCTGAGGGTAATCCTAAAGCTTTAAAAGCCAGTATCTATACAGGAATTGCTTATTTATTTACTGTTATTTTGTTGGTTTTTCCTTATCTCATGTTACCTCCAAATATGTATTTATTTGCTCTTTTAGGAATGATTTGTATTGCTATATTTATTATTTTTGGATTTAATTATTATATTGCGGTTGTTCGTTCCGAAAAATTCTTGCCTAAATTTATTGAAATGGCAGGGATTAGCTTATCCGTTGCTTTTATATCATTTTTGATAGGTATATTAGCAAAAAAGATTTTCAATATTGATGTAGGATAAAAAAGGAATATAACATGTCTCACCAACATAGACATCTAGTAAATTCTAAAACAATACAATATCTTGCTATTGCGTTTGGTATTAATATTGTTTTGAGTTTAATAGAAATCATAGCCGGCATTATAGGAGGAAGTATTGCTCTTGTCGGAGACGCCTTGCATAATACAAGTGATGCTTTTTCAATTTTAATTGCTATTATAGCTTATAGAATAGGGGGTCGTAAGGCGACAGATAGATTTTCTTATGGTTTTAGGAGAGCAGAAACAATTGGAGCCTTTTCTAATTTAATTTTGCTTTTTATTTCCGGTTTATATTTACTACATGAAGGCTTTGTTAAGCTTATTGTCCCTCAAAAAGTAGATGGGGAATTAATTATCATAGTATCAGTATTTGCTTTAATAATTGATGTGATAACAGCAAGATTATCTCATCAAGATGCCTCTCATAATACTAATATGAAAATTTTATTTTTTCATAATTTAGCAGATGCTCTCGGTTCTATTGGAGTCATTGTATCAGGTATTTTTGCTATTTACTTGGGATGGAATTTTGTAGATGGTTTAATTGCTATTTTTATTTCTATTTATATGATTTCTCAAGCAGTTTTATCATTTCCTGGAATCATAGGTATTCTTATGGATGCCGCCCCAACAAACATGAGTTTAGAAGAGATTAAAATACAGCTATTGAAAATTGACGGTATAGAAGATGTTCATCATATGCATTTATGGTATATTGATGAAAACCATCTAGGTTTTGATTGTCATATTGTTGGTAATGATTTTGAGCTGATTCCTTTGATTCAAAAAAGCCTAAAAAAGCACTTTCATATAGAACACTCGACAATTCAACTAGAGAAGAAAGAAAACTGTTTAAGCTGTTGTTTATAAACAGAAAACATCTTTTAAATGTAATTTTAAATTTTTAATGATTTCATTTATATCAGGATGCTTTACAACATCATGGCATGAAAAGCTTTTTAAAGGCTCCATTCCAACAAATTGTTGTGTTTTATGCAGGGCAATGAGAATATCATCAACCGTCTTTCCCCTAAAAAAACTTTCTTTGTTTCCAAATACATTTTTCGGAGAATTCCATGTAGAGGAAATCATATATTTTTTCCCTTTTAATAATCCACCAGCACCATATTCTTGTGAACCTTTATAAAATAAACCATATTCATAAACTTCTTCTAGGTATTTCTTTAAAAGGGCGGGGGCTTCAAACCAATAAATAGGTAACTGAAATATGATGAAATCAGCCCATAAAATTTTCTTTTGTTCTTCTTGAACATTCCACCCATTTTGTAGGATAGAAAGCTGAACGTTGTATTTTTCTTTTAATACATCTTGCATGGTTTGAGTAAGGGTCATGTTTAATTTTCCTTCATTGAAAGGAAATTTTTGGTGTCCATTGATAATAAGTATATTATTCATAGATATCTCCTTTTTGTTTTAAGTAATTTCCTTATGGAGAAAAATCAAGAGAAAGAACTTTACTTTTTTTATTTTTATGATAAATTTATGGACAAATGAGTATACAAATTAATAATCTTAACCAAATTAAGTGGTTATATAAGTTTCGAAATAATATAGAGTTAGTAAAAGAAAATTTATATGATTTTCTTATCTATAATATTTATTCTCCTCTTATTTTAAGAGAATGGAACAGAAGAAAAAACAAGATTCCCAATTATATTAATGCTCAAGTTCCATCTTTTTTTAAAAGTCTTATGGAACAGACTTTATCAAATGAACAATTACAAGAAAAAATTCATTTTTTCTGGATTAATAAAGCGATTCAGGTACTGAGCGGTTATCAAGCATGTTCTATTCCACTATCTGAAGATAATAGAGTGGAAAAAATTACTTATAATTTACTGTCACCTAAAGGGCGTAATTGGCTTTATCGCTTCAAGCATTTTCAAGAACAAGGGCAGGTTCCAATTAATACAGGTCATGAAGCATTTTATGCGGCAAATAAATTTTTATTAGATCTAGATTTATTCATATCGTTAGGATATTTAAGAAACTGCTCTTTACTTAACAATGCACAACAAAGTAATCTTACGATATCAATGAGTTCTGGCTGTTATAATGGATGTTGCCATTGTGGTTATGAGGCAAAGGGGCCGGTTTCTCATATGCCTTACCCAATTTTATTAAAGTTATATTTTTTGTTCGATAAACAAACACATCCCGCATATCTATATGCTGATTCAGATCCTATCAGTTATAGAGACCCGATTATTGGAGCAGATTGCGGAGATGTCATTCATTATGTCTCTTTAAAGGGACAATTTATGCCAAGCTTTATAACAAAAGGTCCTTTGAAAAAAGAAAACAATACTGCCTTAGCTAAAGTTATGGAAAAGACTCCTGTTTTGCTTTCTCTAATTGATTTGCCGGGAGAAAGAGATGTGGAGCAAAATAAACGGAGAATTGAAGAGGTTTTTGATATAGCTAAAGACATTCCTAAAGAGCGCTTACTTCAGATGCCGATTGTTCGGCGGTATAGTTTTGATGAGCTTTCAAAAAAAGAGAAAACGTTTCAACAAGGGGTACCTTCTTTTTGTGGTCGTTGGGTTGATACATGGACAAAATTGAAACTTTCAGACAATCAAAAAGGGGGAAATAATTTTGCTGATAATGGTGTTATTATTAAATCAAGTGGCGAGATATATGGCGTTTCTCAAAATCTGATAACGCATCGATTTGAGTGGCAAAAATTAGGAAATATTTTTAGTGTTCACTCTCAAAAATTAAAAATAAGTCATTTTAACAAATATATTTCACTAAAAATGGCAAGTTGGCAATATGATTAATCTTGCGAAACTCTTTTTTTTGAACTAAGTTATAAAAAAGGAGATAAGCATGAAAAAAATTGTATTAGCTCTATTTGTTATGTTTGCTTTTATAATCGTGGCTTGCACGGGAATGAAGCAGAGCTTAAAAGGAAAAGAGTTCATCTATCAAAAAACAGCTCCGAGTTCAGAAATCACTTTGGGCTTTGATACTCAAGGAAATCGTGTTTATGGTTCCTCTGGAGTTAATCGTTATTTTGGAAACTATACTCAAAAAGGAAATCAACTTCAGTTTGGCCCTTTAGCTTCAACAATGATGGCAGGACCACAAGAACTTATGGAACAAGAACAAGGTTTTTTAAAAGAAATGGCTGATGTCGTTTCTTTTGAATTAAAAGACAAAGAGTTAATCTTAAAAACGAAAACGAATAAAGAACTATTTTTTAAACAAAAATAATGATGACACTAAAGGAACAACTCCTTTCTTTTCCCCCTTATGATGAAAGGGAGAAAAAAGATATTCAAGCTTTTCTTCAATTGTTAGATGCTTTTGGAGATAATGTTTGGACGCGAGATAATCATATCGGGCATATATCCTCTTCTTCTTGGGTAATTAATAAAGAACATACAAAAATCTTAATGGCATATCACAATATATATAAGAATTATGCTTGGCTTGGAGGCCATGCAGACGGAGAAAAAGATTTATTACAAGTTGCTATTCAAGAGGCACGGGAAGAAAGCGGCATTAAAAATGTACGTCCTATTTTAAATCATTTTTTTGATGTATGTGCTATGTTTGTTGGGCCTCACATAAAAAGGGGAGAGTTTATTTCATCTCATATACACTATAATGTAACTTACTTACTAGAGGCAGATGAGAGTGATCCGCTGCATATTGCTGTAGAGGAAAACTCTGATGTCAAATGGATTTCTTTTGATGACGTGCTATCAACAGCAAAAGAGCCGCATATGTTGCCTATTTATCAAAGACTCTTAGAGAAGACAAAAAAAATACTTTTCCTTTAAGAAGATAACTTTTCTTTTTTTATTGTAGAAAAAATAATTCCGCCGAGTATTAATAGAGCTCCTCCTATTTGAGCTGGATAAATTTCTTCATTTAAAAGAAAATGAGACTCGGTAATACTAAAAAGTGGAATAGTGTAGTACATGAGGCTGGTCTTTAAATTTCCTAACCTATCAAGAGATAGATTCCAGAAGAAATAGGCTAGAATAGAGTTAACAATACCAAGATAAAATAAGATAGAAATTTCGGGAAGCTCAAGCTTTGCTATGGGAGCATAATAAAAAGAATATATAAAAAATGGTAGAAGAATAACTGTGCCAACAAATGCAGTAATACTTAATAGTATGAAAGGAGGGATTTCTTTAGGCCTTAATTTCTGTAAAGCACCATAGGTACCAAAGGTAAAAGCATTTAAAAGCATCCAAAAATCACCACGTACAAGATGAACTTCAGTTAAGTTTGTCAGTTTTCCATCTGTAATGACAACTAACACACCAAATAAAGCAATAAAGAAACCAACAATCTGATTTCTTGAGATTATTATGTTAAACAAGAATTTTGAAATAACAATAAGAAATAAAGGGCCCGTTGTTGCAATTAAAGACATATCAATAGCTGTTGCCGTGTGTCCGGCTTGATAGACAAAATTGTTCATGAGAGCAAGACATGATGATAAAATTAAAATAAGTTTCCAATGAAATAGTAAAACCTTTTTATTCTTCCAGATTATTTTATAGCTAAAGGGCAATAGAAATAATGAGGCTATAAGCCATCTAAAAAAAGAAATTTGTATCGGAGACAAAACATCAACTAGATGTTTTGAAATGATCACATTAAAACTCCACATAAAAATAGCAGAAAAACCTAAAATATATCCATCTAATACCTTATTCATATAATCCTCCTTGTGGGGAAATAGTCTTTAAATTAACAAGAAGCAATCTTTTTAATAAAAAATAATACCTATATATGAAAAATAACTTTACAATTTATTTTCTATTCATTACAACTTTAATCAAGAAGAGAGGTATTTAATGAAAAAAATCTTTTTAATGAGTATTATGCTTTTGGGTGCAATTGTTACTTATTCAAATGCAAAAGATATTTATCTGCCTAGTCCCAATAGAGCTGGCGGTGTTCCTTTGATGCAAGCATTGAATGAAAGGAAAAGTGTTCGTTCTTTTAGTCCTCAAAAAATAGATGAAAAAACTCTTTCGAATATACTATGGTCAGCTGTTGGAGTGAATAAAGAAGATAATAAACGGACAATCCCGACTGCTTTAAACAAACAAAATTTAGATATTTATGTTTTATCGGAAGAGGGAGCTTTCTTATATGATGCCTTGTCTCATTCCTTAATTAAAATAACAGACAATGATATTCGCCAAAAGAAAGATGCTCCTATAACACTAGCTTATGCGATTGATAAAAGTAAATTAAATAAGGATTTATATTCAGCAATGCATGTTGGTTCTTCTTACCAAAATGTTGGCCTTTATTGTGCTTCATTTGGTTTAGGAAATGTTGTGCGAGGCTCTTTTGATAAAGAAAAACTAGAAGAAGATTTGAAACTTCCTGAAAATATTGAAATTTTTGTAACACAAGCTATCGGATATCCTCAAAATTAAAGCTTTTTTAGGAAACATGAAAAGCAACTCTTTTTACCTTTCTTTTCTAAGTATTTCTGATGGTATTCTTCTGCAGGATAAAATTCTTTTGCAGGAACAACTTCCGTTACCATAGGCTGGTTAAATATTTTGTTTTGTTCTAGTTCTTGAATTTTACTTAAGGCTTTCTTTTTTTGGGATTCATTAAAATAAAATATAGCCGAACGATATTGAGAACCTTTATCAGGTCCTTGCTGGTTTAATGTAGTTGGATTATGATTCTTAAAGAAAATATCAAGCAATTCTTCATAAGAAACAATCTTATTGTCATAAGTTATTTTAACAGCTTCAGCATGTCCTGTTGTATCTGTACAAACTTGTTCATAAGTAGGATTAATAACATCTCCGCCTGTATATCCAACTTCTGTTTCTATCACTCCTGGAATAGCATCAAATGTTGCTTGAACTCCCCAGAAACATCCAGCAGCAAAAAGGGCATATTCAATCATATTTACCTCCTTATATGGAGGAAATAGGTTTTTGTTTTACTTAAGTCAAGGTTTCCTTAAGAAGTGACGGACAAAGCATTTTTCAATTTCAATCATTATTGTGACTAAAACGCCACATCCAATAGCAATTAACCAAACCTTTGGAGGCAGAGAGACTGTTTGGAAAAACTTTTGCATAAATCCTGTATAAGTAAATAATATTTGCAGAACAATCATTCCTGTGGCTCCTAAAACCATCCAATGATTACCCTTAAATCCCGTTTTAAAAATAGATTTGTCCCAAGAACGACATGCAAACATCAGGAAAATTCCCATCATAACTATTGCGTTAACAACTAATGTTCTTCCCATTTTTACATTATAATTTTGATCGGCAACAATCTCAAAAGCAATGAAACATAATATTGTCATTAAAGTCGTTACAAGTATCATTCTAATTAATAATGGTTTCGTAATAATAGGTGTATCTGGTTTGCGAGGCTTACGTTCCATAATACCATCTTCAATTGGTTCAAAAGAAAACATAGCCCCTAATAAAATAGTTGTTACCATATTAATCCACAATATTTGTACTGGAGAAATTGGGCTTGTTAATCCAAAGAAAATAGCAACCATTACGATGAAGGCTTCTGCAAAGCTAATAGGAAGGGTCCATAGAATAAATTTTATTAAGTTGTCGAAGACACAACGTCCTTCTTCAACAGCAGATTCTATTGTTGCAAAATTATCATCCAACAGAACAATGTCTGCAGCTTCCTTTGCAACATCTGTCCCATTTTGACCCATAGCAATGCCAATATTTGCCTGTTTTAGAGCAGGGGCATCATTAACCCCATCTCCAGTCATTGCAAATATATTTTTGTTTTTTTGTAAAGCTTTTACGAGCCTTAATTTATCTTCTGGTGTCACGCGAGCAAATACGTCAATTTTAGGAGAAATCTTTCTTAATTCTTCATCGGTTGTTTTTGCTATCTCTGCCCCATTCATGACTGTAGGCTCCACTTCACTTCCTTTTCCATGTAAATCCATTTGGGAAGCAATCGCTTTTGCGGTTACAACATGATCTCCAGTAATCATCTTTATGGTGATTCCAGCATTATGGCAAGATTTAATAGCTTTAATAGCCTCTGGTCTTGGAGGGTCAATCATTGCTTGTAAACCAACAAAAATAAGATCACCTTGAATATCTTTATGAGAAATTTTATCTGACTTTATGTTCGTTTTTATTGCAAATCCTAGAACACGTAAACCTTTTGACGCCATTTTTTCCATAGATGATAAAATATCTTTTGAATGTAATGGTACTAAATTTCCATTTTTATCCATTTGATGCGTACAATAAGGTAAAATAGCTTCAGTTGCTCCCTTAACATAAAGTGTTTTATCAGACCCTAAAACAGCCATATATTGGTACGCTGCCTCAAAAGGTATTTCATCTATACATTTAATTTCATTTCTTAAGTCTTTAACTTTAAAGCCTTTTTTCTCGGCAGAAACAAGTAGAGCTATTTCCGTAGGATCACCTTCAGGACCACTTGTTTTTAATTGAGCTTCATTACATAATATACCTGTTTTTAAACAAAGCGTAAGAGCTTCATTATTTTCATCAGGTTCAATACTTCCTTTAAGAGCATATCCATTTCCTGAAACAGTGTATTCACATCCGCCAGAAACAATTTTCTGAACTGTCATTTTATTTTCAGTTAAAGTTCCCGTTTTATCAGAGCAAATAATAGAAGTACTTCCTAAGGTTTCTACGGCAGGCAATTTACGCACAATTGCATTACGTTTAGACATACGACTAACACCAATGGCTAGAATAATTGTAAGGGCAGCGGGAAGTCCCTCTGGAATAGCTGCTACAGCCATTGCAATTGCAGACATAAATGTATCAACAAATGGAAGCCCTTTATAAAAACCAACAGCAAAAGCTAAAACGGATAAGAACACAATAAACCACAATAATTTACCACTAAAGCTTTCAATTTTTTCAGTTAACGGTGTTTTTAAATCTGCTGCATCATGTATCATTTTGGATATTTGGCCAATTTGAGAGTGGTCTCCCGTTTCGACAACAACAGCTAAAGCTTGCCCAAAAGTAACTAAAGTAGAAGCAAAGGCCATATTTCGTCTGTCTGCCAATAAGGTATTATCTGGTAGTTCTTCACAGATTTTATCAACAGGTACAGATTCTCCAGTCAGAGCAGATTCATCAATCTTTAAATCATGAACCTGAATAAGACGCAGATCAGCAGGAACTTTTTCTCCTGAACGAATAATAACAATATCTCCAGGAACAAGTTCTTTTGAATCAATTTCTAGAACCTCTCCATCTCGAATAACATGAGTACGAACAGTAATACTTTTAGAAAGGCTTTCTAAGGCTTTTAAAGCTTTATCTTCTTGAACAAAACCCATGATAGCATTGACGATAACAACACCATAAATAACAGAAGCATCCACATATTCTCCGAAATAAAGAGCGATTGTTGCGGATACTAACAACACGTAAATAAGCGGTTGATGAATTTGAAGCCAAAATCGGAGAAGGGCACTTTTTCCCTTTTTAGCAGTCATTTCATTAAGCCCGAATTCTGCTTGATTTTTTTCAACTTGTTTTTGAGTTAAACCAGTTTCTTTGTTTGTTTTAAAAAGAGATAAAATTTTTTCAGAAGATAAATAATACCATTTATTTTGTGTCATAAGTCCCTCATTTCTAAATTATAGAAGAAATCCTATCATAATGTTTCAGAAAATCAAGGTAAATCTACAAGATTTCAAGGCCTTTTTTTCTATTGTCTAAGAAGCCGTATCTCTTTTGCATGACCTTCTTCATCTTGAGGTGTTTCTAAGATAAATGGAAGATTTTTTAACAGAGGATGATTGACAATAGAAAGAATTGCAGATAATCCTATTTCTCCCATTCCTATTCGGGCATGTCGATCTTTATGTGAAGAAAAAGGCATCAAACTATCATTTAGATGAATAGCTTTAAGACGATTTATCCCAATTATTCTATCAAATTCTTCTAAAACATTATCTAAATGAAACTTAATATCGTATCCTGCTGCAAAAACATGACATGTATCAAGGCAAACCCCTATTTTTTCATTATCATGTATTTTCTCTATAATTTGAGCTATTTCTTCGAATGTAGAGCCGATTTCAGTCCCTTGTCCTGCCATCGTTTCAATCAATAGAGAAGTTTTTAATTCTGGATAAATAATTTGATTGAGTAAATGGGCTGTTTTTCGAATACCTTCTTGTATCCCTTCACCTACATGAGCTCCAGGATGAAAGTTATAGAAACAATTGGATAAATTTTGTAATAACTTTAAATCTTCTCGAAATACTAAAAAAGCGAATTCTTGTGTCTTTGACTCTTTAGAACATGGATTTAATGTATAAGGAGCATGAGCAATTAAAGGCCCAAAATCCTTTTCTTGTCGTAGCCGTTCCATTTTTTGGATATCTTCTAAATCTAAAGCTCTCGCTTTACCGCCTCTTGGATTTCTAGTAAAGAATTGGAATGTATCGGCATTCATTCGTATAGCGGTTTGAGTTGCTTTTTCAAATCCTTTAGCAATAGATAAATGACACCCAATATACATTTACTCTTCTCTTGTTAAATTTTCAAAGGAAGCATTAATAAATGAAGCTAATTGATGTGGATTTATTTTTAACGTTATTCCTATTTTTCCCCCACTAACACATATAGTATCGTAAAGTAAAGCTGTCTCATCAATGAATGTTGAAAAATTTTTCTTCATTCCTATGGGAGAGCACCCCCCATGAATATATCCTGTTAAAGGAAGAAGTTGTTTTAATGGAAGCATTTCTAAAGATTTGACCTTTGCCACACTAGCCGCTTTCTTTAGATCTAAATTACTCGCAGCAGGAATAACAAACACAAAATGTTCAAAAGAATGTTGCAGAGTAGGGGATTGCGTTACTAAAGTTTTAAAAACTTGCTCCTCTGGCTCTTTAATAAAATGAGCTACAGATATAGCATCAACTTGATTCTTAGGATCATATTCAAATACATCAAAAGGAATTTTATTTGTTTCTAATATGCGCATTACATTTGTTCTAGAACTCATTTAATCGTTCTCCTATTTCAAGAGTTGTTTCCTGGAATGTTTGGAAAGATGTATTGATTTTAATTGTATCAAGTGTTTCAATTTGTTTTAAACGTTGTAAAGCTCTTTTGATTTGTTCTTCTTTTTGCTGTTGTGTTAACAGGTTTTGCCTATTGAGTATTCGGTTTTTAAGAACCTTTTCTTCACAAATCAATGAAAAGTGATAAAAATCAAAAGGTCTATTCAATCGGCTTAAAATTTCTTGTTCAATGTTTTTTTCATGAAGAACCCAACAAAAAAATATAAAATCAAAAGACTTTGTTTTAAGAAAAGAATTCAAAAGAAAGGTGATATTTTCTAAAACCATTTTTTTATTGGTTGTTGAAAAGTCCCATTCTTTGTCTCCTTGGAACCAACACCAATCACCATCTAACATCACAGAGTGAGAAAACTTAGAACATAATGCTTGTGTTATAGTAGATTTCCCAACTCCCATTGGCCCACCAATAAAAACAAGTTTTGTCATTTATTTTCCATCTATTTAATAAAAAAACACCCCTAAAGGTGTTTTGGCGGATGGGGAGAGATTCGAACTCCCGGAGGGTCGCCCCTCAACGGTTTTCAAGACCGCCGCATTAAACCACTCTGCCACCCATCCACATATTTTAAGTATGTTGAAAACACTTTTAATATAAACAAAGAAAAAAATCAAGTAGAAAAATAAAAAAATATTCTTTATCATAAAAATAAATGAAATGAGGTCTTTATGAAAACGATACCGATAATTGCTATTTTTCTCTTGCTTCCCTTGCTTGGAAAAGCTGAAGATTCTTTTGAAATATGGAAACAAAACTTTTCTCAATATGCCCAAAAGCAAGGGGTATCTCAAGAAATTATCCAACAGTATGTGCCTAAATTAAAACATCTAGAACGCGTTATCCACTTAGATCGAAAACAACCAGAGTTCAAATCAACTTTTTCACGATATGTAAAAAGAGCCGTTTCTCCTGAACGCATTCAAAAAGGGCAGAGATTATTTGTAGAACAAAATAAGATTTTGGCTCAAATTGAACAAGAATATGGTGTTCCAGCTCCATATTTGCTTGCTTTTTGGGGAATCGAAACGCATTATGGGGCTATAAAAGGTCGTATCGATGTTTTAGATGCTTTAGCTACTCTTTCTTATGATAATAGGCGTTCTACTTTCTTTACCCAACAGCTTATTGCTCTTCTTAAGATTTTAGATGAAGATAAAATTGAACCGCCTAAAGGATCTTGGGCTGGTGCTTTTGGACATTTTCAATTTATTCCAACTACCTATTTTCAATATGCCGTTGACGAAGATAAGGATGGAAAAAGAGACTTAGTTAATTCTTTTCCTGATGCACTTGCCTCGGCAGCTAATTACTTGTCAAAAATAGGTTGGAATTCTCAAATAAGCTGGGGAAGGGAGGTCATTTTACCAGATAAAAGTTGGAGCTCTTTTATCGATGAGAAAATGTCTCTTGAAGAATGGTATCAAAAAGGTTTTATTTTAAAAGGAAAAGAAACTCTTTCTCCTTTCGAAAAAACAATACAAGCTCGCTTATTAATGCCTGCAGGTAAACAAGGACCAGCTTTCCTAGTCTATTCTAATTTTGATGTCATTAAACGTTGGAATAGATCTGATTATTATGCTTTAAGTGTTGGTATTTTGGCTGATCATATTGCAAAAAAGAAAGCACTTAATGTCGCTAATCTATTAGATGAAAATTTAATTCATCATGAAGATATTATTAAAGTTCAAGATCATCTAAAAAAATTAGGCTTCTATCAAGGAGAAATTGATGGCATCTTTGGAGATCAAACTCGGGAAGCTATTAAATCTTTTCAGAAAGAAAACCAAATGATGGCTGACGGATATTTATCAAAAGAAGTACTTGAAAAAATCTTAAAATGATGTAAAAACAAACATATAAACTTTCAAAATCCTAAAGGGGAAAAATAATGAAGAAGTTACCACTCACAGTGTTTTTATTAGCGACTTGTTGTTTAACTGGATGTACAGATAATGGTGTTTTATTAAGGTCTTCTGGAAAGGACTATGTTTCTACCGATGCAAACGGGATTTATAAAATAGGGACCCCTTATCAAGTCAATAACATTTGGTATTATCCGCAGGAAGATTTTAATTATAGAGAAGTTGGAATTGCTTCATGGTATGGCCCTGATTTCCACAATGGATTAACTGCTAATGGAGAAAAATATGATATGCATTCCATGACAGCAGCTCATAGAACTCTGCCTCTCCCTTCTATTGTCAAAGTAACAAACTTAGAAAATGGAAAATCTGTTATTGTTCGAGTTAATGATAGGGGACCATTCGTTAACAACAGAATTATAGATGTTTCTAAGACAGCTGCAGAAGCTCTAGATTTTAAAGATAAAGGAACAGCTAAAGTCAGAGTCGAAATTATGGCCGAGGAAAGTGAGAAATTAAAAGAAGAGATCCTCAAAAACGGAGGAAGAGTTGTGGGCGGACCTCCTTTACCTCCATTGAGTGATCTAAAAAATGCTCAGGAAGAGAATAAAACTTCTCCTATTCCTTTAGCTAATCCGATACCAGAAACGATTTCAAGTTCTAATGTCGAAGAATTAGAATCAATTAAACCTGTTTCCAATGCGCCTGTTACAGAAACAGCAATACCTTCTAACAAACCTGCTTTTGATGAAGTTCCCTCAGGATACTACATTCAAGTCGGTGCTTTTTCAAAGATAGAAAATGCTCAAAGATTGCAATCTGAACTCGATAGCTTTGGAAATGTTAAAGTCATGGAAAAATCAACTCCGGAGATGTCGTTATTCAGAGTTAGATTAGGACCTTATGACGATCCTCAAAAGGCTGTTGAAACTATAGATTTATTAGAAAGAAGAGGCTTCGGAGAAGCTCGGCTTGTTCAAGAAATAGGGAAATAAAAAATGAAAAAAACGTTATTAAGCATTGTTTTAAGTTGTATAACTTTAAGTTCTGTGTATGCTCAGTCAACCTTTACGACCACAGCTTCACATGCATACTTAATGGACTATGATACTGGAGCAGTCTTACTAGATAAGAAAGGGGAAGATTTAATGGCTCCAGCATCAATGAGTAAATTAATGACAGCTTATATTGTCTTTGATAAACTTAAGCAAGGTCAATTATCTTTAGATGATAAATTTACTGTTAGCGAAAATGCGTGGAAAAAAGGAGGTAGCAAAAGTGGAAGTTCCACAATGTTCTTAAACCCCAATTCAACGGTAACAGTAGGAGATTTATTAAAAGGAGTTATTATTCAATCCGGTAATGATGCCTGTATAACAATTGCAGAAAATTTAGCGGGTTCAGAAGAAAATTTTGCAGCAGAAATGACTATTAAGGCAAGAGAGATCGGTTTAGAAAAAAGTACTTTTAAAAACTCTACGGGTTGGCCGAATAAAGAACATTTAATGACAGCTCAGGAGCTTGCTTTGTTAGCTCGCAAAATCATCCAAGAGTTTCCGGAATATTACCCACTTTATTCTGAAAAAAGTTTTAAATACAACGGAATAAAACAAGAAAATAGAAATCCTCTTTTGTATAGTATGCCGGAACAGGCTGATGGTATGAAAACAGGGCATACAGAGAAATCTGGTTATGGTTTAGTTGCATCAGCTAAAAGTTCAGATGGGCAAAGACGTCTTATTCTTGTCGTTAATGGCTTAAAAACGATGAAAGAACGAGGGCAAGAAGCTAAAAAGATATTGGAATGGGGATTTAGAGAGTTTGATAATTATACTTTTTATGAAAAAGGTAATGTTGTCGAAGAAATCCCTGTTTGGATGGGAGAAAAAGAGACAGTTCCTGCCGTTGCAGATGACAATATAGTTGTAACGATGAAAAGACTTGATTATTTAAAAAAGAAAGTCAGTATAATTTATGATGCACCTGTAAAAGCTCCAATCAAAAAGGGACAAAGATTAGGAACATTAAGGATTTCCCTTCCAGATGGTCAAAACTATGATTTTCCTGTTGTAGCTGGAGAAAATGTAGAAAAAGTAGGCTACTTTGGAAAAATAAAAGCAGCGTTTATCTATATGTTAACAGGAAAGGAAGAATAGTATGTCTGCCTTAAAAGGCTTTATTACAATCGAAGGTGGAGATGGAGCAGGGAAGTCTACACAAATTCGAATGCTAGGGAATTATCTTGAAAAGAAAAACATTCCCCACCTTTTAACACGGGAGCCAGGTGGCTCAATAGGAGCGAATGAAATACGCCAAATATTAATTAATGGTCAACTCAACAAATGGGATGCTATTTCAGAAACTTTGTTATTTTATGCAGCAAGACGCTCCCACTTGGTTGATACAATATGGCCTGCATTAAAAGAAGGAAAATTAGTTATATCAGATCGCTTCTCTGATTCTACGATGGCTTACCAAGTTTATGGTCGGCAAACTGGTTCTATTACAAAAGAACAAATTGAAGAACTGTATCATCTCGTTGCCGGAGATTTTAAGCCTGATTTAACAATTATTTTAGATATCGATCCTCAAATAGGTTTATCTCGAGTTCAGAAAAGAGGCGAGCAAGATCGATTTGAAGCGAGTGCTTTATCATTTCACGAACGACTACGGCAGGGATTTAAGGAAATAGCAGCTGCAGAGCCAAGACGCTGCATCATTATCAATGCCAATCAATCAGAAGAAGCTATCCATCAAAGTATTGTTCAACTCATTGAGGAACGTTTCTTATGAATTCCTTTCAAGCTTATGATGAATTAAAAGCTATATTAGCTCAAGGGAAATTAGCTGGTTCTTGGTTAATTCAGGGGCCTTATGGCGTAGGTAAAACAGACTTAATACAAAAATTCTGTTCTTTTTTACTGACAGGAAATGAAAACTCAGAATTCTCTGTTCACCCTGATTTAAAGTGGATTGAAAAGGATTATACAGAAGAAGAGAAAAGGGACATCATTAGAACCTTGCAAGCAGGTAAAGCGTTAGATGAAGATATAAAAAGAGAACGTAAAGAAGAAATAACAATCGACGATATCCGTAAAGGAATACAATTTTTATCATTAACATCTTCTCAAAATAGATGGCGTGTTTTGGTCATTGATACAGCTGATGATATGAATGAAAATGCAGCGAATGCTTTATTGAAGTTATTAGAAGAGCCTCCAACAGGGTCGGTTATTTTTCTGTTAAGCCATAATCCCGGAAAACTACTTCCGACAATACGTTCAAGATGCAGAAATATTTATATAAATCCATTATCGAAAGAAGAAATGAAATCTTTTATCTTGGGAGACTATCCAGAAGATCAAGATATTAATGTTTTAATAGAATTAAGTTGTGGAAGTATCGGAAAATACTACAAATTAAAAGAATTAGATGGGTTGTCTTATTACCAAGAAATCATTCATTTACTTCAAGAAATACCTCTTAATAAAGTAGCTTTGTTAAACTTTGCAGAAAAAGTCTCCAAAGAGAGTACTATTTATAATCTAGTAACGGATATTTTAACATTTATTATTATGAAACGAATAAAAGAAAAAGCTCAAAAACATGAAAATATAGATGAGTATATTGATTTATGGGATCATATGCTTCAGCGATTAAAAGATACCAAAACTTTATATTTGGATAAAAAAAATGTTCTAGTCTCCCTTATAACACAATTAGGACGTCTACAATGATTATTGATAGCCACTGCCACCTTGATTTTGAAAGTTTTGAAGACGACATAGAAGGAGTTATAAACCGTGCGAAGGAGGCAGGGGTAGATGTTCTATTAGATGTTGCCACAGATTTAAATTCCTATCCAGAACTTATCTCCCTTATAGAAAAATATCCGTTTATTTATGGAGCATTTGGAATTCACCCAGATTCTATAGATTTAAACAATATGCTGACGGAAAAAGATCTTCTTCAAATGGTTCATCATTTAAAAATTATTGGCGTAGGTGAAACCGGTTTAGATTATCATTATGAAAATATAGATAGAAAATATCAGCAAGAGTCTTTTAGGACACATATAGAAGTTTCTAGAAAAGCGAATTTACCCATTATTATTCACACCAGAGATGCCGATAGAGATATGATAGGTATTTTGAAAGAAGAAATGCTTTATAAACCCTTTAAAGGTATGATCCATTGTTTTTCCTCATCTGAGGAGCTTGCAAGAACAGCCATAGATTTAGGAATGTATATATCACTTTCTGGTATTATCACCTTTAAAAAAGCAGAAGAATTAAGGGATATTATAAAAAAATTACCTTTATCTCAGTTACTCATCGAGACAGATTCTCCTTATTTAGCTCCAGTTCCATACAGAGGAAAGCGAAATGAGCCTGCTATGATTATTGAGACACTCAAGAAACTTTCAGAAATAAAAAGTATCTCCGAAGAAGAGCTAAAAAACATTTTAAAAGAAAACTTTCTAAGGCTTTTTAAAAATCGTTTAAGAAAGGAGCTATTCAAATGAAAGGCATCATCTTAGGATGTGGTTCATCAGCTGGCGTTCCTAATTTATATAAACAATATGGAGATTGTGATCCTCAAAATACAAAGAATAATCGTTCTAGGACATCGTTACTCCTTGAAAAAGATGGCTTTAATTTATTGTTTGATACACCTCCAGAGATTAGACTAGAATTAAAAAATGTTGATTTTCCTCATATAAACGCAGTTGTTTTTACTCATCTGCATGCTGATCACACAGCTGGAATAAATGATTTAAAGGCGTTTGCCCATGATAAAGCTCTTCCTGTTTATCTAAATGCAACTGATTTAGATAACTTTCATAGGCGATTTTACTATTTAATATCTGACGATAAGGAAGTAGATAAGTATTCTTGCGGCTTTGATCTGCACTTAATTGAGCCCTTAAAAGAAGTAACGATAGGTCCTTTTAATCTCATGCCTTTAAGACAAAAGCATGGAGAAGGGGAAAGCTTAGGATTTAGAATAGATAATTTTGCTTATTCTACAGACTTAAATGAAATGCCTGACGAGACATTTCAGGCTCTAAAAGGTATTGATACATGGGTGTTAGGATGTGTTTCCGTAAAAGAAAGTGAAAAGCATCTCTATTTGAATAAAGCTCTTGATTGGATTAAAAAGATAAATCCCAGACAAGTTATTCTAACACATATGGGAACGACAATGGATTACGATACGTTATGTAAAGAGTTACCAGCACATATTCGTCCTGGATATGATGGAATGAAGTTTTCATTTTAGATAAGCCGTAGCCACTGAGTTATATTCAGAAATTTTTCGCACTTCAATCATATTTCTTAGATTTTCTGGTTAATTTTTATTTCTTTATTTTTTCTTTTTCTAAAACTATACATAATATAAATTATGCGACAAATGTATAAGGGAGAAACATAAAACTTCCCTTTTAAATCAACACCTTAAATAAAATGTGGATAACTTTGTTGATTCTTTTCTGTAAGCTTCTTTTATGCATTAATGACCAGGCTTGTTAAAAACAATAATTCTTCTTTATTGTGACAGAATCATGAAAAGTCTATATTTATATTGACATTTTAGAACCTTTATGGCACTTTAAATTCAATAATAACAAGGAAGGCATAAAATGACACGTTCAGAACTTATAGAAAAGATTGCAGCTAATAACCCTCACCTTTATCACACAGATGCCGAGAGAATCGTCTCAACCATATTTAATGAAATCTCAGATGCCTTAAAAGCAGGAAATCGTGTCGAGTTAAGAGGTTTTGGCGTTTTTTCAGTTAGAACTCGTAAACCACGGAAAGCACGTAACCCCAAGACTGGCGAAACAGTAATGGTAGAACAAAAAGCCGTTCCTTTCTTTAAGGCTGGCAAGTTATTAAAAAATAGAATTAATCCAAAGGAATAGTATAAATGAACTGGCTTACGAACTATGTCCGCCCTAAAATCAGCAAGTTAGTACCTCAAAAAGAGATACCAGATAATTTGTGGACTGGATGTCCTCACTGTGAAAAAATGATCTTCCATAAAGAGCTCGAAGAAAACAATCAAATTTGTCCTAATTGCGGCTATCATTTCAAGTTACCAGTTTTTAAGCGCTTAGAAATGCTATTCGATGGGGAACATTATTCTCTTATTCAACTACCTGAAGTAAAAACAGATCCTCTTAACTTTGTAGATCTTAAAAAATATACCGATCGTTTGAAGGACGCGCGTAAGAAAACAAAACAAGATGACGCAATCACTGTTGCCCATGGAACTATAGGCAATTATCCTGCTATCGTCGCTGTTTTTGATTTAGCTTTTATGGGCGGTTCAATGGGAACGGCCGTTGGGGAAGCAATTATAGCAGCTGCTAATCTGGCTATCTTGCAAGAGGCTTCCTTAATTATAATCCCCTCCTCTGGTGGTGCTCGCATGCAAGAAGGTATATTATCCTTAATGCAAATGCCTCGAACTACGCTTGCGGTTAAACTCTTAAAAGAAAAAAAGTTACCATATATCACTGTATTAACGAATCCTACAGCGGGGGGTGTAACAGCTTCCTTTGCTATGCTCGGTGATATAACTCTTGCAGAACCCGGTGCTACTGTTGCCTTCGCTGGGCGCCGCGTCATAGAACAAACTGTAAGAGAAAAATTACCAGACAATTTCCAAACGTCCGAATATCTATTAGAACATGGGATGATTGATGCTGTTGTTGATCGACGAAATTTACGTCAACATATTATTAAAATCTTAGATTTGCTTCAATCAAAAAGAAAATAGTACTTATACTTGACGATATCTCAAATTAATCCTATCCTATTCTCATAGGGTCTTTTTTGAAGGAGGTTATCAAATATGTACTTAACAAGTTCTGCAATTTCTAATGGTGTAATAGAAGACAAATATGGAAAGAGAGGAAACTGCTTTAAAAATGAAATGCCTACTTATTCTCTCCCCTTTGAAATTCATGATGCTCCTAAAAACACAGTTTCTTTTGCTTTCGTTTTAGATGATCCTGATGCCATTCCAGTTGCTGGTTTTTCTTGGGTACACTGGATTGGAGCTAACTTAATAACATCATTCGTTCCTGCTGATGCTAGTCGGCACGCCTCTTTCATACAGGGTAAAAATAGTTGGGGAGAAAATTTATATGGGGGAATGGCTCCACCTAATGCTCCTCATATTTATCAATTACATGTATATGCTCTTGATTGTTTATTGAATTTAAGAGAAGGATTTTCTTTAAATGAACTAAACAAAGAGATGGAAGGGCACGTTATTGATAAGGCTATTTTAAAAGGGAAATATGATAATTAACTTTATCTTTGTCGATAAGTTTGGTTTTTAAGTATTTTCCTAATAACTATTTTTTTCAATTTTTTTTGTTTGCTTACAGCAGGATGTTTTGTTAAAGAGGTATTTTCTTCAGCTAATTTCTGTAAAGCATATAAAAAATTTAGTGGAGATCCATCCAACTCAGGAAATAAATTATTCTTAGCCATCTTTAAGCTCCTTAATAAAAAGCGAATCTAGAAATAACTAATGCTACCACAATTCCCGCTAAATCTGCAACAATTCCTGCTAAGATAGCATGCCGAAACTTTTTTATTCCAACAGAGCCAAAATATACTGATAAAACATAAAAAGTTGTTTCGGAACTTCCTAACATTACTGCTGCGGTTTTTGTAATTGACGAATCAGGACCGTAATTTGTTGCTAATTCAGCAAATATCCCCCTCGCCCCACTTCCAGATAAAGAGCGCGTAATCGCTAAGGGCAGCAATTCTACAGGTATGTTAAAAAACGATAAAATAGGAGATAATAATTCTGCTAATAAATCAATTGCTCCACTCGCACGAAACATACCAACAGCAACCATCATCGCGACTAAGTAAGGAATAATACGAACAGATATTTGAAAACCTTCTTTTGCTCCTTCAGTAAAAGTCTCATAAACAGGAACACGTTTATAGGCGCCAAATAATAGGAAAAAGCATATCAGAATTGGTATAAGAGCTGCAGAAACAAAAGAAATCATTTTTTATTTCCTTTTCTTTTAGCTGGCTCTGGTTTTATTTTTATAAGTAGCTTTACAAAGATAACACCAATAATGAGAGCAGAAAAAGTTGTTATAATTGTTGGTACAATTATTTCTGAAGGATTAGACGCTTTCAAAGATGCTAAAATAGCAATAACAGAAACTGGAATAAGTTGAATTCCTGCAGTGTTAATTGTCAGAAATGTACACATATCATCACTAGCTGTATCTTTTTTATTTTTATTCAGTTCCTGAAGACCTTCCATAGCTTTTATTCCAAAAGGCGTAGCCGCATTTCCTAGTCCTAAAGCATTTGCTGAAATATTCATAGCTATATCAGCTTGCACAGGATGATTTTTGGGTACATTTGGAAATAGAAACCGAATAACAGGAGAAAAGATTTTTGCAATGAGTTGAAGCATTCCTGATACTTCTGCAATTTTCATAAGGCCCAGCCAAAAGCTCATAATGCCAATTAACCCGATAGATATGGTTACAGCTTGTTCACAAGATAAAAGTAAAGAATTAAAAACATCATATATCTTATTGTTTAATAAAGATATAATTACAGAAGAAACAATAAAGAAAAGCCATATATAATTTATCATTGATTATAAAATCCTTTTTATATATCATATACTATAATTAAAAAATAAATATTTTATTAAGAGAACAAATGACAATTGCGCTCACAGAAAAAAGAAATCCCTCTTCTATTAATATAGATTTAATGAATACCTTTGAAATAGTTAAACTTATAAATGAAGAAGATAAAAAGGTAGCCTTTGCAGTTGAAAAGGTTATTCCTCAAATAGTACAAGCTGTTGATTTAATTTCTGACTGCTTTATTAAAGGAGGACGCCTTGCCTATTTTGGAGCTGGAACAAGCGGTAGATTGGGTGTCTTAGATGCTTCCGAGTGTTGGCCAACATTTGGAGTTGATCACAATATGGTTTGTGGTTTCATTGCCGGTGGCGATAAGGCTTTAAGATATTCGATAGAGAATGCAGAAGATTCTTGTGAAAATGGACTTAATGATCTAAAAAAATTCAATCCCACTTGTCATGATATTATTGTTGGAATTTCGGCTGGAGGTAATGCCTTATATGTATTATCTCTCTTAAAAGAAGCTCAAAATTTAGGATGTAAAACAATTGGCATCTCATCAAATCCTGAGGCAAAGCTTGCTCAATATAGCACAGTATTTATTAATCCCATTGTTGGAGAAGAAGTTATTACAGGGTCGTCTCGTATGAAATCAGGAACGGCTCAAAAAATGATTTTAAATATATTATCAACAGCATCAATGGTTCGTATCGGAAAAACATATGAAAATTATATGGTTGATGTTCAGACAATGAATGCAAAACTTATTGATCGTGCAACTCGTATTGTATCTGAAATTGCAAAAATCTCTTATGATGACGCTGCTGATTATCTTAGAAAAGCAGATAACAAAGTTAAAACAGCTTGTGTTATGGCCGTAAAACATCTTTCAAAAGATGAAGCGAATTGTCTTTTACAGAAAAATAACAACATTTTAAGAAAGGTCATATAATGACTAAATATAGAATTATAGGTAACATGACCGGTAATTCTATGGATGCTATAGACTTAGTTTTGACTGAGTTTAATGGCGATAAAATGACAGATATTTGTTCATATTCAGAACCTTATTCTGATACTATGCGCCAAAAAGTAGCTCTATTACGTGATATGGTTACAAAAAATAAAATATCTATGGAAGCATTTGAAAGAACAGAAGAATTTAACGATTTTCATGATAATTATATCAAAGGAATTGCTCATGCAATTCTAACGATGTGCCAGGAAAATGAAGTCAAATTATCAACTATTGATGCAATTGGATTTCATGGAAAAACTCTAGATCATTTTCCTCCTTCTGTTGCTGCTAGCCAAAAAGAAACGCCTTATACATTACAAATTGGTTCAGGACAAATGCTCGCAAACTTAACAGGCATACCCGTTATTTATGATTTCCGCTCCGCTGCGATTATGAATGGATATGAAGGTGCTCCATTAGTTCCTCCTCACAATGCCCACATTTCCCTTACTGAAGGAGATGGCATTTATTATAATGCTGGTAATACAAGTAATTTAGCTATCATCAAAAATCATAAAGCTATTGCAGGATGGGATGCTGGCCCTTTTAATGAATTTACAGATAATTTAATTCGTCAAAAAACAAAAGGGAAATATGCATATGACAAAGATGGTCTATTTGGGCTAAAAGGAAAGTTAGTTCCTGAGTTATTAAGAGAACTATTTGATAAAAGTGCAATAACTGAATCTGGGATGAACTTTTATAATCTCCCTGCTCCAAAATCCGGAGATCCTGCTTTTTATCATTTTAATCAAATAAAAGCATTTTCTGATCCAAGCTATTCGTTTAACGATATTGTTTATACATCTGAATATTTTAGCGCATATATCGCTGTTCATTCTTTAAAGTATATAGATGAAACTACTGATATCCCAAATCATTTTATTTTATTTGGTGGAGGATGGCATAATCCGGTTGCAATGCAAACATTCAAAAACCTATTACATGGAGAAGGATATTTTCTACCCGAACACAGACAAGATTTTAAAATTGTTCAAAAACGTTTTAATGGAGCAACAGTACGGTATTCCCGCTTAGGAACTTATATGGAAGCACGCCTGTTAGCTGATTTAGCTCGTTATTATTTAGAAGAAAAAACTTGGGAAATTCCGGAATTAATTCACGATAAGAAAAATATAATCTTAGGGGTTATGCGGCGACCATATCAAAGTCCTATAGATGATAAAATTAATATGGCTGCCAAAGGTTGGCATTTAAATAAAACACTCTAATTCTTTCTTTCGAAGAATTTATATTTCAACATAATACTTGCTGTGATAAAGCTCATAATAAAGTTGGCCATTAAGGGCGCATCCTTTGTCGGCCATATATAAATGAAACTAAAAAGAGCGCCTAACCACATTAAAATCAAAAAATACAAACTGACTGACCGGGCATTTCCGGCTTTGACAATCGCGACTGTCTGCGGAATGGCAAAGATGGCGTAAAATAATCCGCCCAACCAACCGATGATTTCAATTCCCATGCGGCGTTCCTTTCAACGTTTCACGAACCTTGACATAAAGCACCCCCAAAATGCCCAGCCCGCCGGAAATGTAATTAGGCAGTAATACATATTTTTGAACACCAATGGCATAAACAGCGCTGAAAACAGCGGCCAAAAACCAAATGATGACAAAAGACCATTGAATTCCGGCCGCTGTCCGACGTTTAAAGCTGTCGTAAGCCAGCGGCCAAGAACAAACGGCGAATAACAAAGATCCCAACAATCCAATCATTTCGTGCATAAATGCATCCTATCACACCGAAAAATAATGTGCAAAAGATTTTTAAAAGTCGGACAGGTTAAGGGAGCCGTTTACGCCCCCTTCCCTTTTTTAATAACAGATAGCTCTTAATGTTTGTGAAGGATAAGTACAAGAAATTATGCCTCTTTTTTCTCCCGGAGTATAGTCATCATAGCATATGTTAAAGCTAAACTCAAACATATAACCTGTTTCACATACAGAAGACGCTGAAGTACTTGTCCAGCCTCCGACACTTGAACTGGAACCAAAACCACAATTGAAATTTCCACAAAGAGGACCGGTTGTATAACCAAACTGATCCCATCCGGGGCAGGCTTCATCTATGGATGCCAAACGACGCCCCCGTTCTTCGCACCACGCGTCAGCATCAGACCAACTCATCGCATTGTTACTCATACAATACTCATGCCTATTGTACCCTGTAACGGTTGTTCCCTCATCGCAAGAAGATGTTACGGTTGGCTCACACACGCCGCTTTGGCACGTACCGGCTTGCCCGTCGGTCGTTGTACAAGGGAAGCCTTCTGTAGAAACATGTTCAAGGCGCGGACAAACGCCGGAAGAAGCCGGAACCAATTTTTGACACGCTGTTTCCGTTAAGTCTTCGCAACATTTGCCGGCTGTTTCGTTATAACTGTACCCGGTTTCACAATCCGGGCGGCAAGAACCATCACTTTGACACGTCCCGTCACAAGTCGGGGTGCACGTGCGTGGGGTAACCGGGTTAAGCGAACAACTTTCTTCCGTCGTTGTTTCACAACACCCGTTCGCATTTAAATCCGAATGCGTCACAGTTGTAAGTGTTCCAACTTCTTTCGTCGGGCGACCGCAGACATCATTGGGGCCCGTTAACGCACAACAACTTTCACCGTCACATGTTTCTGCTGCAGGACATGGTTCACAGGTAGTTCCCGAACAATACGTATCATTTCCACAGGTGATTTTCTTGACCGTCACACAGCCGTTGCTATCCGTTTCATCCGCAGAAATACTGCAATCAGTCGAGGCAATAATGCCTTCACACGGATCAACAGGATCGGTGCCGCTTCCAGAGCCACCGGATGAACCGCCGGAACTTCCACCGCTCGAACCACCCGATGAACCACCCTGTCCCGTACCGTCACATATCGTTCCGTCTTCACCAAAACAGAACTTCATCGCCAATCCGTCTGTGTTTCCGCAAATGTCACTGTCGCCTTGATAAACCGTATTCCCTACAACAATCTGGTCGATGTCCGTCGGGTTCATCTTTAAGATTAACTCACACACACGATATGTCACGCCCGTTGCTTCAACATAATACGAACTGCCCGCATCTTTCTTCGTCGTCATCGGGTAATATGTCCCTGCCGGTAAATCCGGAAAACGAAACTCATGCCCGGATGGTTTGCTCGCATAATTTTCATCCACCATCGGTACATTCGTGCCACGCAACATTACATCGTAAATCGTTTCATTCGCTCGGTGTTTGTTCATGGCGTATGTAAACCCGACCAGAGCCGCAACACTTAAAACCCCGATAATTGCCAGAACTCCCAGCATCTCCAAAAGTGTCCGACCTGATGAAGGAGACACCCGCCGCGCCGCGCGCCCAAACTTTTTCGGCGCGGCGGGAGAAAAAGGCTCTAGATCGCCAGAGCGCTTTCTACGCACACACGTCACCTTACTTTTTTCTAAAATAGTTTGAATTTTCTTCATTGCTT
>CASECI010000055.1 GCA_949286465.1 uncultured Alphaproteobacteria bacterium
CATGATTTGACTTTAGCAAAGTTAAATGCTAGCATTAGTAGATGATAAAGAAGTATTTTTTTATTGCGTTGATAATTGTTTCTCCTGTAAGAGCCCTGACCCTTCCGAATCCTTTGCCGCAAGGAGAACTGGTGTATGGGCAACTAGAGAAGACGGAGCGAATTTATCATAAAGGTTTTGAGCTAAAACCGGATGAAAATGGACATTTTGTTTTTGGTGTTGGCCGCAAACAAGAGGAGCCTTTGAGTTTTATTGTAAAAAAAGGTCTTTTTTCCTCTAAAGAAATAAATATTCCGATTAAAAAACGTACCTGGTCTTCAGAAAGAATAGATGGTGTTCCTCAAAACACATTAACGCCATCAAAAGAAGAAAAAGAACGGATTGCTCAAGAACAAAAGAAATTAGATGCCGCTCGAGAAAAAGAAGATTCAAACGCAGTTCCTCTCTGTTTTATTTGGCCTGTTAAAGGACGTATTTCAAGCCCATTTGGTAAACAACGACTATATAATGGGTTGGTTAAAGGAGACCACAGTGGTTTTGATATAGCAGCTCCATCAGGTACTCCGGTTAAGGCTATTGCGGATGGATGGGTTCAGTTATCTGAAGAAGATTTATTTTATACTGGAGGCACAATATTTATTGAACATGGTTCAGGCATTTTTTCTGGTTATTCTCATTTAAGCAAGCTTCATGTTCCAGTTGGGACATTTGTCCAAGCAGGCGATGTTATTGGAGAGGTTGGTTCCACAGGTCGAGCAACAGGGCCTCATTTACATTTGACACTGACATGGCGAGGCATACGAGTTGATCCTGAAGTTCTTTTGAAAGATCGATGTCCGTAAAGGACGAATATATTGCATTTTTTTACATAATCAGTTATCGTTATCTTCAAATTAATCAAAAGGATTTCAAAATGTTACAATTTTATAATACACGGACACATAAGTTAGAAGAGTTTAAACCTTTATCAGGAAATCAAGTAAGAATGTACGCTTGTGGTCCGACGGTATATAATTATGCGCATATAGGTAATTTTCGTGCGAATATGTTTTACGATATTGTTCATCGTTATTTAAAATATAAAGGGTATGACGTCAAGTTTGCGATGAATATTACAGATGTTGATGATAAGACGATACGTTCTTCTCGCGAACAAGGTCAATCCTTAAGGGACTATACGACATTTTATATGGAAGAATTTTTTAAAGATTTTGAGACTTTAAATATTCAAAAGCCAACAGTTGTTATTCGCGCAACGGATGAAATAGAAGCTATGGTTCAGCTTATAGAATTACTTCTTGAAAAAGGGCATGCATATCGTGCTCCGAGTGGGGATATCTTCTTTAAAATCAGTACATTTCCAGCATATGGTCAAATGGCGAATATAGATGCGAGTAAATTAAAAGCGAATGCGGATGGACGATTGGCCGATGAATATGAGAAAGAGGATGCTCAAGATTTTGCTTTGTGGAAAGCGTGGACTCCTAATGATGGAGATGTCTTTTGGGATACCCGCATAGGCAAAGGTCGTCCAGGGTGGCATATTGAATGTTCTGCGATGGGACATAAATATTTGGGGCAACCGTTTGATATTCATTTAGGTGGCGTTGATTTAATTTTCCCGCACCATACTAATGAAATAGCTCAAGCAGAGTGTGCATATGGTAAGATGTTTGTTAATTTCTGGATGCACAATGCCCATTTGATGGTTAATGGGAAAAAGATGTCAAAAAGTGCTGGTAATTTCTACACTGTTCGAGATTTATTAGCAAAAGGGTACTCTAAGCGGGCAATTCGGTATGAATATTTGAAATCTCATTATCGTCAAACGATGGATTTTGTTGAAAGTAATATGGCCGGGAATCAGTCAGCGGTTGATAGATTTAATAATTTGTTAGAACGGTTAAAAACAACAAGCGGTTCAGGCTGGGCTTTACTTGATGAGGTTATTCATAAAGCAGAAACGTCTTTTGAAGCAGCTATGGATGCTGATTTAAATACCCCAGAAGCATTAGCGGTTGTATTTGAGTTATTATCTGCGGTCAACAAGAATTTTGATGCATTATCTTCTTTGGATGCAGAAAGGGTCAAACAAGTTCTTTACAGATTTGATACAGTTTTAGGTTTGTTAGAAGATACAAAGGATGAAAGTTTGCCTGATGGTGCTCAAGAGTTAATAGATAAACGTCAAGAATATCGCTTAGCGAAAGACTGGGCGAATGCAGATGCATTAAAACAACAACTTCTCGCAATGGGTGTAGAGGTGAAAGATACGCCTCAAGGGCCAGTTGCTAAAAGAATTTAAAAAACGAAAGTCCTCTGTAAAGAGGACTTTTTTTATTCCAACCGGATAACACATTTTTATCATCAAAATGAGGCCTAAAATAAGGCATGTTCAGTCAAATCTTTAAAGAATAATTTGTACGGCGGCTCAATATTCATGCGCTCTTTTCGTATTCAGAGAAGTTGTATTTTCTGGAGAATTTTCTAGCGTATTTTCTTAAAATTCAAGTAAGAGGCCTTTTGAAGATAAATAGATACTGAAGCGTTCGGCATATATTGACAATAAGCTCTGTAAAAGAATCAAATAATATGAAAAAGTTGATTTTTTAAGTCTTTTTTTGCTTGACTGGGGGGGGGGGGTAAATGGTATAATACTTATATTGAACTTAATTTTGGAGGTAGAAAATGGAACAAACAACATTTGAACAAAAATCTTTTTTGCAAAGAGTCTGGGAAAAGTCGGGTTTCCTCGATACGTGGAAAAAGATGGGAATGGACAAATTTTTGGGTGTGAGTGGTCCGGATGACTTTACACAACAGTTCAATTCTCTTGTGACGGATATTTATGCGATGATAAAAGGTAAAGAAACGCCGGGAGAACAGAAAATAAAAAAGGATATTGAAACTCAATATTATGGGACAGAGTCTTATCGAAAAGACTTTCATGATACGGCTTATGGAAAGGATTTGAATAAAGACTTAAAAACGCTTGATAAGGCACCAGCATTACCAAAGCTTGGATTTATGGATTATGCGCGACAAGATGAGGGCCGTAAAATGGATGAAACAATTGCGATTGCTGCCGCGAAATTGACAAACTGTCTTTACAGTACACCGGATGTTGGAAATGTTCCTAATCCGATGCGAATGAAACATGCGGAAGAAACACTCAAAAACTTGGCTGATAAAGGTTACCCTTCGGCTCAAGGAGAATATGCTGATTATTTAAAAAATCAGGCTATTACAACTGGTAATTATGACATGCTCAAACAGGCACAAGATATGTATGCGAAAATCCAAGGGAACCCCTATGCAACAAAAGAACAAAGAGATGTTGCAAAAGCTATGAGAAAAGAAGGTATCGGTAAGGATGCTGAGAATCTGTTGGATTATGGCGAACTACGCCGTTTAAGATTGAACGCAACGACAATGTCGCTGAACGATGATGGGTCTTTTTCCCCTCCGAAACCAATTGATCCGGATAAGTTGGCGGCATCTCGGTTTGCTTCGGAAAAAGTCGACGGCAAGACATTTAAACAAATGTTGGAGGAAGGAAAAGGAAAATCGCAAACGCGAGAACAAATTGCGCTTGAGTTCGTTAAGGGATTGGAGGCGCAAAAAAAAGCGGCTTTGCCGCAAGATGATTGGTTCTACAAAACCTGGGCGCTATGCAGCTCAGATGAAAACTTGGCGGCTTTTAATACTATGAAATACGATATAACAGGGCGAAAGGCTGATGAAGACTCGTTGAAGCGTGCAAGAAATTATGAGACGGCTTTGAAGCAACAACAAGAAGTCAGAGACAATAAAACGGGTCGTAAAAACGAAGAAATTAGACAAAAGCCGGTTGAAAAAAGAGAAATTGATCAACGATTACTTGATCAGAAAAGGGAAAGATAAAAAAAATTAAGAAAAAGCTTGCAAAGA
>CASECI010000056.1 GCA_949286465.1 uncultured Alphaproteobacteria bacterium
GGATGTTGTTATATCAGAAAAAGCACATTTTTTCAATCTTCTATCTCAACTTATTCTCGGCCTTTATTTTGAATGGCCTTGGAAATTGAGATATTTTTATCTTCTTTTTCTTTTTTAACTTCTTGAACAGCTTGTTCAAACTCTTTGAGATTTTCTTTTGCTAATGCGTATTCTGCAACAGCATTCGTTATACGCTTTTCCTCTGCTTTCGCTCCATGTTCTAAGAAAATACCTCTCATTTGGGCCATATAACCATGTTGATAAACGGCGTTTTTTTCTTCATTTAGGTTATCTATGTAAGGATAAACCATTGCAGTCATAACTTGTGCTTTTAAATCACTAGTATGCATTATTGGTTCATCTTTTGTCTTTTTTAAATATGATATTGTCGCATCTACAGTTTCAGGTATAACCTGAGGAGACATATAGGATGCATTTCCTCGAAGTAAGGGATTGATAGCTTCAGAAACTAAATTTATCCCTTGACCGGTTCCTGTAAGCGTTCTTGCAACTTTAGCCCCAACTTTTTCTAAAGGATAAATCGGATAGCTAGAAACCGCCGATTGACTGACAGCTCCCCATATTTGAATGTCTTTTTCTTCTGTTGGATTCATTTTCGAGGCAAGATAAGTTGTTGGTTTAACAACAGGTTCCGTTGCACTTTGTAATGATTGTCTTCCAATTGTGCCGACAGTGTTAACTGTACTGGTTACTAAAGTTCCTGCTTCTGTTAATGTATCTCCTACGGTATGAGAAACGGTATCCACTGTGTTAGCGGCTAGATTAAGACCTGCTTCTTTAGGACTACGCGTCATTGTTGCAGCCGCTCTTAATGTATTCGTTAATGTTTTAGATGTCGTTTTAACTGCTGTGTCTGTTAAACGACCTGCACCGCCGATAACATCTCCTGTTAGTGAAAGAGTTCCTTTGGCTACCGTTCCAATTAAAGGCGAAACAATAGTATCTCCCGTTTTTTCAGAGACAGTATTTAATTGTTGATTTATCCATTCTCCGGAAGCTTGTAATCCATTTTGTATCCATCCTAGAGGCGTTGAAACAACATTTCCTAAGAAAGAACTTCCTGTATCTATCGCATTGGTAACTTTTTGAGTTCTTTTTTCAAGTTTATTAGGAAGGCGTTGTTCTGCAACTTCAAGACGTTTTTGTAAAAATGTGTGATAATTTTTAATTTCTTCAGGTGTCATTTGGCGGACACGATCTTTGATTGATAAATCTCTGGGCGCTCTGTTTTTAAACAAAGGATGCTTATTTATGTCTTCTTCAGTCATCGTTGGAGCATAATCAGCCATGACAGAAGCATAGTCTTGTTCGGCTTTGAGGAATTCTTTATAACTCATTTTCCCTGTATCAACATCTCTATATGCTTGTTGGTATTTTTTTTCAGCATTTTCTAAGATATCTTGAATAGTTTGTTTTTCTTGGGCTTGGCTCGCCATCGGACTTAAAGCAGTCGCAGCCAAAAGAGAGCCATAAGAAATGCATTGTAAAAAACGTTTTTTTGAAAACATCATAGCCTCCTTTTATAATACTTTTATTATATCATAAAAAAGTACGGTTTTGAAGGTTAAACTTACTTTCCAATACAAAAGGTACTAAAAATAATATCAAAAAGTTCAGAAACTTGAATACGTCCTGTAATTTTACCTAAAGCGTTGGCGGCAAGCCTTAAATCTTCTGCTTGAAGTTCAAGAGCGGGGGCAGATAAAGAACGCTTTAAGGATGTTAAGCATTCGGTTAATGATGTTTTATACCGTTCTCTCGTCAACATTGTTTCAGAACTTGTTTCCATGGAATTCAATACTGTTTCTTCTATTTTGTTCCATAAAATATCAAGA
>CASECI010000057.1 GCA_949286465.1 uncultured Alphaproteobacteria bacterium
TCGAGGATAATCATTCGTCTAGGCGTTTTGTTACCAAACCGCTCTGGCGACCTACCTATTGGGCGGAATAGGAACGATTCCTGTCGGATTTAACCGATGCCGCTTTCTTGGTCTTGCTTTATGAAAAACTACTCAAAAAAATAAAAAACCGCTTTTTAAAAGTGGTTCTTTATTTGGTACAGCGTGCTTAAAGAATATCGGGCTAACCATGCGGATGAGTTGAGAAAAATGGCGATGGAAATCGAATTCTTTTTTAGTTAAACTTAAAAAAAGTTTTGAAGATTTTTATTTGCGCCATTTTCATACAGAAATAACAAATTAACGTTCTAATTTATTATTAACGGAAATAGATATTCCAGATTTCAACGCCTTTTCTGTTAAAGAGTATTTTTCATCCTGTAAAATTTGTGGTGTAGAAACTGTTAACGATTTGTTTTTAACATTTTGGATCAATGAATAAGAAGAAAGAGACTCTATTAAGGTGCTTTTGCAAGCTTTGGCAAACGATAGCAACGAATCAAGAATTTTTGGATTTAAATCGGCATGTATCTTTTCAAACATTGGTTTAATAGTCGCATCAATATCCGTATTGGATTGTGTAAGTTCCTTCATTGATGAAATTCTTGGAATTGTTCCCTCTAGTTGATTTTTTTCTTCTTCATTTAAGCGTCTTGATACAGTAGTTTTTTTATTTTCCAAAATTTCTTTGATTATTTCTGCATTTGATGGATTTATTACAAAATCGTAAGCATCTCCACTTGTTCTTATATCTGGTTCAAATCCTTTTCCTTCAACTGTTATCTGTTTTCCGTTTTGATCTGTATATACTTGTTTTGAAAAAGGTATTTTTACCCCAAATCCATTGTTTAAGAAAACTTTCTTCCGACCAGCATAAGTCACACATCCGGCTGTATTTGAGCCGATAGTGATTGCATTTGGATGATTTTTCATCATGTAAACAAATGCTTCAGCAGCTGAAGCTGTTTCTCTGTTTTGAAGTATAAAAATTGGCTTTTTAAATCCTCCCCTTTCAAATGCGGGATATTTTGCTAAATATCCACGTCCTTCAGAGAAAATTTGTTCACTTTGTGCATATTCATCAACTTTTGTTGCTGGAATCTCCTGAGTTTTACGAAGAATATATGCACCTTCTTTTGTTGCACGTGTTGTTTCCAAATCACATTTTGCAACTTCGTTGCCGTAAAGTCTCCTTGCAATGTATTCATGTATAAACGTAGCACCACCAGGATTTGAACGGATATCTAGAATAATATTGTCTAAATTATCCGCTTTTGCCATCATAGCATTAAAATCATCAAGAAACTTTTCTACTTTGCTCAGATCTGATGTATTGCCTGTATTTGGCATCTTTATAACGGCAGTCTTTCCTTCATTTATATATTCGATTCCACCGAAGTTAATTTTACCCGTAACATCTCTTGTTGGCATCAAATTTCGACCAACTTCTTCTTCTGTTGGACCTTCATGATAATAAACACTTTGTTCTTTACCATCTTTTTGTATAACTGCACATTGAAGATGATTATCAGGTAATTTTTCTAGTGCTGCCCAAACGTTATCCGGTGTCCGTTGTGTTTTTCCTGTATAAAGAGCTTCCATCTCAGCAAGGAAATTTTCTTGAACTTCTTTTGGAAAATCTGGGAACCCGGGATGTCCTGAAGATATAAGTTTTGTTAAAGCAACGATATCATCTTTTGAAAATTGCAATGCATCTTTACATTTTAATATTTGCTCATCCCTTCCACTACTGCCCTTTTCAATAGCTAAAAGTTCTCTTGCATTTGAGGATGGATTTATGTCATTAACGCTAAAATCTTCCAAAACTTGTTCAAATGTTTTCATTTTTAGCTTCCTTTTTTACATTCGCTTATCTTTTCATTATACCATATTTACGTATTTGTGCCAATTTTGTCATCTTAGGTAAGAACAAATGTTTGTTTATAACGAAACAGCATCCCAAAAGTTCGATAAATTACGGAATTTAGCGGTTTTTAAAAGGGTGTTTATCGAACCGGCGCAAGCGCTTAAAAACAAAAAGAAAAACCGTCCCAATCGGAACGGTTGTTAAATTTGGTACCTCTGGCCGGACTTGAACCAGCACGGCATCGCTGCCAACAGATTTTGAGTCTGTCGCGTCTACCAATTTCGCCACAGAGGCTTAATATCTAATCGATGTACTTCAATATACCTGATTCTTTTTCTACGTCAAGTAAAAAATACAATCTTTGCTCTTTTTATACACATCCTACGTTGCAAGTACCACCGGTACCATCAGCAAAACATTCAGTCCCACAAACTGCTAAATCAGGGCCATGGCACTTAAAATATTATTGCTCTTTATACAAAAAACAAGTCTTCGTCATATTTATAGGCTGATATCGGATACCCTAGGCGTGTCCTTGACATATCTAATTCCGGTAAAGATAATAAACTTCCTGCTTGTGCTCGCTCAAATTCCCCTGATGTCTCAACTGAACTCGCTACAAGCATAACATCTTCTATAACCGTGTTCGCTCGGTGCTTGTTTAGAGCATAATTAAAACCAACAAAAGCCGTAATACTTAATATCCCTATGATGGCTAGTACCCCTAGCATCTCTAGCATACTCCGACCTTGTTGACCTTTTCCCATATAACCCCTCTTTTTTGCTATTTAATACTTATTTAAGTGTCTTCTATAAAAAAATAAAGCGACTGTCAATTTTTATTAAAAAATATCACTCTCTAAATTTTCTAAATTCTCAGAGATATTGTCTGAATGATGTAGATGAAATGTTTCTACATGCGAACCAGGGAAAGCCTTTAAAACTTGCATGACAAGAGGATGGTTAGCAAGAGTTTCTCTCATACGTTTTTGATTTTCTTGGGCTTCCTCTTTAAGTGTTTTACCTCCTAATTCCTTGACCTGTTCAACTTCCCATTTTTGGCCTGTTTCTGTTAAGAGAAAAGTTCTTATGTCTTGGCATAAGTGAGCGGGAGCCCCTTCCTCTAAATGTATTCTTAAGGTCGTATTTTCCATAAGAACCGGACGAACATAATTTGAGATATTAAAAGCGAGCAACATTTGACCACTTTTCCTAGCTAACATAACTAAATCTGTAATGTTCTGAGGTCCTTCTGAAAAACGAGAAGATGAAGGCTTTTGGTTAGGTAAAGATAAATTTGATTGGGAAGTATCAGAATTTTGTTCTTTTTTATTTTCAGGTTTAAAAGGAATAGAAAGGCTACTTAAATTTTTAGTTTTTTTTTGAGCCGTGTCTAATTCAGTATTTTTTTTTATGTCTGATATAACTTCTATTGGTGTAGGTAGCTCTGAAGCATAAGCTAATCGTATCATTAACATTTCTAATGATTTTAAAGGACTTTCCGAATATTTTATTTCAGAGATACCTTTTAATAGAATTTGCCATGTTCTTGTCAGTGTAGCCATAGAAAGAGATTCTGACATTTCCTTGCCAGCAATTTTTTCTGTTTCAGAAATAGTAATATCATTCATTAATTCAGGAGCTATTTTTATTCTAGTTAGCCAGTGCGTAAGCTCTAATAAATCTTGGCTGAGCGTTAAAGGATCCATCCCTAGATTATATTGAGCATCTATTTCTTTTAACACCTCTGAAATATTTCCAGCCATTAATTTATCATAAATATTAAAGAGAGCAGATTTATCTGAGAGGCCTATCATTTGTCGAACTTGATCTGCCTTGATTTCTCCATTTCCGTGTACAATCGCTTGGTCTAGTAAAGATAATCCATCTCGAACAGATCCATCGGCTATTTTTGCAATAATTTGCAGGGCATCTGATTCTGCTGGAACATTTTCTTTTTCAGTAATCGTTTTAAAGTAATCAGCTAAAACTTTTTGCTCTATTCTTCTTAAGTCGAATCGTTGACAACGAGAGAGTATCGTAATCGGAACTTTTCGTATTTCGGTCGTTGCAAAAATAAATTTCAATCTTTCAGGAGGTTCCTCCAATGTCTTTAGGAGAGCATTAAATGCCGCTTTAGATAGCATATGAACTTCGTCGATGATGTATATCTTATAACGAGCCGATACAGGGTTGTATTTAGCTCCCTCTATAATTATTTCGCGTATATTATCGATACCTGTATTACTAGCAGCATCTATTTCAACAACATCGACATGACAATCATTGTCAATATCTTGACAGTGTTTGCATACACCACAGGGGTTAGGGGTCATTCCGCCTTTTCCATCTGGTCCTATACAGTTTAAAGCTTTTGCAATAATTCGAGCTGATGTCGTTTTACCAATACCTCGAATTCCTGTAAGAATATAGGCTTGTGCTAATCTGTTTTGTTCAATCGCGTTCGTTATTGTCCTAACCAAGGCTTCTTGACCTATAAGATCTTTAAAAATTTTTGGCCGATATTTACGTGCTAAAACGCGATATTTCCCTGGTTCTTGTTCCATCTCTATCCCTTTATAAATAAGGTGGAAGAACAAATGGTAACCCGACTAAGAAAAAGTGAGCTGCTTTCTTCCGAACCTGACTCGGTACCTTATTTAATCGTCTATCATTGTTCTTCCTTTTACTAGTATCTTTATTTTTCTAAAAAATGCAAGTTAAAAAATAAACTAAAAAATGTTGACAAAAATAAAGAAAGCTCTTATTATTTCTCGTGTTCTCAATATAGGAGTGTTATTAATGATATATATAGATGCGATAAATTCTTTTTCAAAAGATGATCCTATTGTCTTGAAAGTTTGCAGATTGGCAGACAAAGTCTTTGGCATAGGAGAAAATGGAAATGATATAGAATTCTGGATGACTGCAGATTTACCATTCCCTGACACGATTTGCCTAAAATCTTTTGTCAAAGAATTAGAAAAAGAATTTCATCATCCTTTTCCTTGTTTAGAGAAAAATGGAAAGCAATTCTGTCAAATTATTCAATTAATGCCTTATATTAGAGAAGATATTGAAAAACAAAAGGAAAATAATACTATGTCTTATAAAAATCAGGAAGAAGTTACGACATGTGTCAATGATATATTAAAAGAATATGCTTGGTGCAGAGCAAGAAAAAAAGAAATACGTCCTTATGATAAAATAATAGAAGACTTAGATTTGGATAGCTTAGATATGGTAGAAATTGCCTTAGGTTTGGAAGAAAGATTTTCAATAGAGCTTTGTCCCCAAATAGAAAAAACGAATCCAACATATGTGACAGATTTAGTTAATTTAATTTGTCAAGCTAAGGGGATAGTTTACAAAAAACCTCCACGCCCAGTTCAAAAACAAAAGAATAAACTTTTTTTATTTAAAACAAAAGAGCATACAAAATAAGACTGTTTATGTATGTCATAAAAATTTAATTTTCTTTTTTAAAAAAATGTGTATGATAAAAACAAATTTTATCAAAGGGAGTTTTTTATGACAAAAGCATTGGTTTTCCCAGGACAAGGTTCTCAATCTGTTGGGATGGGAAAGGATTTATATGATACATATTCTGTTGCTAAAGAAGTTTTTCAAGAAGTAGATGATGCACTTGAGCAACCTTTATCAAAAATTATTTTTGAAGGCCCTATAGAAGTTTTGACACAAACACAAAATGCACAACCGGCCTTGATGGCTATGTCAATGGCTGTTGTTCGAGTTTTACAAAAAGAGATGGGAATATCATTACAAGAAGAGTTTAAGTTTGTAGCAGGCCATTCTTTAGGCGAATATAGTGCTCTTTGTGCTTCGGGTGCATTGTCTTTAAGAGATGCAGCAAAATTGCTCCGCCGGCGAGGTGAGGCGATGGCACGAGCTGGAGAAAAAAATCCAGGAGTAATGGCAGCCATTATAGGCTTATCAATGGAAGATGTGCGTCAGGTTGTAGCTGAGGCGAATTGCTTTGTTGCGAATGATAATTCAATTGGTCAAGTTGTTATCAGCGGATCGAAAGAAACAGTAGAGAAGGCGTGTTCATTGGCGACGGCTAGGGGAGCTAAAAGAGCTTTAGTTTTGCCTGTATCAGGAGCTTTTCATAGTCCTTTAATGCAAAGTGCAGCAGAAGAAATGAAAGATGTATTATTGTCGACCCCGATGCAAAATCCAAGTATTCCTGTTATTTGTAATGTTACAGCTCAACCAGAGACGAATGCTCATGTTATTAAAGAATTGTTATATGAACAAATTACAGGCTCAGTTCATTGGACACAAAGTGTTCAATACATGTATAGTCAAGGAGTCGATACTTTAATAGAAGCAGGTTCTGGGAAGGTACTTTCAGGTTTAACCAAAAGAATTGAACCAGAAATGAATGCAATCTCGTTAAATAGTGTTTTAACTCTTGAAGAATTTTTAAAAACGGTTTAAATAAATAATATAGTTAAGAAGAAAAGGAAAAGAAATGCTTGATTTTACAGGAAAAACAGCTCTTGTTACAGGAGCAACAGGTGGTATTGGTCGCCAAATTGTAAAGAAATTACATGCTCAAGGAGCAACTGTTGCGATGACAGATATGAATAAAGATGCTTTAGAGGCTTTTAAAGCAGAGTTAGGTGGAGAACGTCTTTATACATATACAGCCAATTTAACAGATTCAGAGAGTTTAAAGAAATTAGTTCAGGATGCAGAAAAAGACATGGGTAAAATAGATATTCTCGTCAATAATGCGGGAATTACGAAAGATGGTTTATCTATGCGTATGACAGATGAACAATGGCAAATGGTTTTAGATATCAATTTAACGGCCGGTTTCAAATTAGCCAGAGCTGTAATGCCAGGAATGATGAAGCGTCGGTATGGGCGTATTGTTAGTATGGCTTCAGTTGTTGGTGTAATGGGGAATGCCGGTCAAGCAAATTATTCCGCATCGAAAGCGGGATTAATCGGAATGTCAAAGTGTATAGGCCAAGAAGTGGCTAGTCGTGGCATTACCGTAAACTGTGTCGCTCCAGGCTTCATTAAAACACCTATGACAGATGTTTTGTCAGATGAAGCTAAAGCGAAATTAACAAGCACGATTCCAATGGCAAGACTTGGTATGCCAGAAGATATTGCAAATGCTGTTTTGTTCCTAGCCAGTGATGAGGCCTCTTATATTACAGGTCAAACTATTCACGTTAATGGCGGGATGGCTATGATTTAAAAAAACAGATTTGACGTGCGTATATGAATGTGCTATAAACACCGTCATTAAAGTTTTTAAAAAACTTTAGTTATGGTTAAAAGCAGATTTTAACGATATTTGTATTAACAATTTAAAGGAATTAAAAATGAGTGATATTGCTGAACGCGTAAAAAAGATTGTTGTTGAACACTTAGGCGTTGACGAATCTAAAGTAACAGACAATGCAAGTTTCATCGATGATTTGGGCGCAGACAGCCTCGACACAGTCGAGCTTGTCATGGCTTTCGAAGAACAATTCGGTTGTGCTATTCCAGATGATGCTGCGGAAAAAATTCGCACAGTTAAAGATGCAATCGATTTTATCGAAAAAGCTGTTTAATTTTTAAGAAGTATCCTTTAAGCGCTAAAAGATTCGTTTTTGAATCTTTAGCGCTTATAGCTTGTTTTTATAGAGGTTTAAAAGAGTATGAGACGTGTTGTTGTAACAGGTATGGGGATAGTAAGCCCTGTCGGTCGTGGATTGGATGCAAACTGGAAAGGTATTACAGCAGGAAAGTCTGTGATTAGTCCGATTACATCTTTTGATACGACGGAATTTGTGTCTAAAGTTGGAGGTTTTGTTCCAAAAGGAAAAGAAGCAGGTCAATTCGATGCTGATTCTGTTATTTCTCCAAAAGAGCAAAGACATATGGATGAATTTATTGTCTATGCAATTGCTGCAGCAACAGATGCTGTCGAAGATTCTGGTTGGGTTGCTCAAACGGATGAAGATAAAGAACGCACAGGTGTTTTAATTGGCTCTGGAATTGGTGGATTAAGAACCATTGCTGAGACAGTTATTGCTATGAATGCTAACGGTCCTCGTCGTGTTTCTCCTTTCTTTATTCCAGCTTGTTTAATTAATTTGGCGTCTGGTCATGTTTCCATAAAATATGGTTTCCAAGGGCCAAATCATTCTGTCGTTACAGCTTGCGCTACGGGGACCCATGCTATTGGAGATGCCGCTCGGTTAATTCGCTGTGGCGAGGCTGATGTTATGATTGCCGGTGGTGCTGAATCTGCTATTTGTCCTTTGGGAATTGCGGGTTTCTCTCAAGCAAGAGCCTTATCAACGCATTATAATGATACGCCAGAAAAAGCATCTCGCCCTTGGGATAAGGGACGTGATGGATTCGTGATGGGAGAAGGTTCTGGAATAGTTGTCTTGGAAGAGTATGAGCATGCCAAGAAACGTGGAGCTAAAATTTATGCAGAATTAGTTGGTTATGGGATGAGTGGTGACGCTTATCATATTACGGCTCCTGGTAATAATGGCGGATTAAGAGCTATGAAAGCAGCTTTAAATAGTGCTCAGTTAAATCCAGAAGATGTTGATTATATTAATGCACATGGAACATCAACACCTGTTGGGGACTTGGTTGAGTTAAAGGCTGTTAAAGAGTTATTTGGAAATACAAAAGTTTCTATGTCTTCAACAAAGTCAGTTGTTGGTCATTTATTGGGTGCTGCAGGTGCAGTAGAAGCTATTTATTCTATTATGGCAATGAATAATAATATTCTTCCGCCAACTGTAAACTTGGAAGATCCTGCTGATGAAGTAGGTGATTTTGACCTTGTCCCGAATGTTGCAAAAGAAAAAGAAGTTAAAGTTGCATTATCTAATTCTTTTGGTTTTGGTGGGACAAATGCGAGCTTAATCTTTAAAAAGGTTTAGTTCTAAAAAGAGTTAGGAAAAAGAGGTTGTTTTTAGCAATCTCTTTTTTTTACATAATGATAAAAAAACTTGACAAAAAAATTAGCTATCTTTGTAATAATAAATTATTGATTATAATTTAGGAGGTAAGTATGTCAGATAAAATAGAATATGCGAAAATTCTAGCTTCTCGTCTTCATAAAGATGTAGTTTATGGCGGAGGTCTTAATATGTTGAATCAAGTTCAACGTACAGCAGAGTTAGTTTCAAAAAGTGGTGCAGATGAAGCTACTGTAATAGCTGCATGGCTTCATAAATGCCAAGAAGCTAAAAGAATTTCTCCTGAGGCTGCACCATTAGAGTTAGATTTTGTTAGAAAACATTTTGGAGATAAAGTCGCTCAAATAGTCAAAGAAGTCTCTAGTGAGCCGGAAGAAAAAGAAGGACAAACCAAAAAAGAACAATGGGAAGAAAAATCAGAATGGGCAAAAGGATTATCTAAAGAGGCTCAAACAATTTTATTAGCAGAGAAGGTATGTAATTTTGAAGTCTCTCGAGATAAACCTAATCCTAAAAAGCCGTTGCCTTGGCATTTAGAATATTTTGATACTCGAATGATTATGGTTAATCAAATAGGTAAGGCTAATCCTTATTTAAAAGAATTAGCAGTTAAAACAAAAGAAGAAGGTATTCAAGCAATTCAAGCTAAGTTAGCTTTACAGAAAGCCTTAGATAAACAAAACGGATAATTCTTGCTTTTTAAAAAAGATAACGCTATGATGCAAACATCTAAAATACAGGGGTGATATGCGTCGTAGCGTTATTTTTTATGTTTTTTTATTTTTTATTTTGGCTTCTCTTATCGGGGGAAGTGTTTTTTCTACATATAAGTTTTTTATGGAAGAGGGGCCTCTTCCAGTACGTAAGGAGATTTTTATTGAAAAAGGAATGTCTCTTCGCCAAATAGCTACTTATTTGAAGAAAGAAGGAATTATAGAAAGTCCAGCTATTTTTACATTTGGTGTTCGAGCTCACAATAATGCAACATCTATGAAAGCAGGGGAATATTCTATTCCGGCTCGTTCAAGTGCTAAAATGGTTATGGATATTTTAACCGGAGGTCAAACCTATATACGACGTGTAACAATACCAGAAGGTTTAACTTCAGCACAAATTGTTGATATTTTAAATAAAACAGATTCTTTAATTGGAGATATTAATTCTATTCCTAAGAATGGGACGTTATTACCTGAAACATATTATTATTCATTTGGCGATACGCGGCAGAGTATTATTGTTCGCATGCAAAATGCGATGATACGAACATTAAATGAGCTATGGCCAAATAGGAGTCCAGATGTTCCATTTAAGAATGCTGATGAAGCTGTTATTTTAGCTTCTATTGTTGAAAAGGAAACTTCTATTTCAGCAGAAAGAAGTCATGTCGCATCAGTATTTTTGAATCGTTTAGAAAAAGGTATGAGACTTCAATCTGATCCGACTGTTATTTATGCAGTCACCAATGGCAATTTACCTTTAAAACGTAAATTGTATACGAAAGATTTGCGTATACAGCATCCATATAATACATATGTGATTTATGGATTGCCTCCAGGAGCTATTGCTAATCCGGGACGAGAATCAATTGCCGCTGTTTTAAATCCAATTGAAAGTAAAGACATTTATTTTGTCGCTGACGGGACAGGTGGCCATGTTTTTGCAAAGACTTATGCAGAGCATACAGAAAATGTTAAAAAGTGGAGAGAAATTCGAAAGAATCGTGCTGCACGTCAAAAAGCAAGTCAACGAAAAAAAATACAGATTATTCCAGAGCCGCCGGATTTACCAGATACGTATCAAGGATTGGAAATAACGGAAGAGGTTGATAATCTGTAAAAGGGCCTTCTTTAGGGAGGTTTTTTTATGCACAGAATTTTCTTGACAGATGTCGGGGGGGGGGGGGTAGAGTTGGAAAAAAAGAGGAAAAAAGCAGTAAAATTCCCAATAAATGAGGGGGTCACAGAACGGTTTATAGAGTAGAGTAAAATAAAAAACAATAGGGAGACAAGAATTGAAACAAAACCAAACGCAACAAACAGATCAAAAGAGAATGAATGAAATGGGAGCGTCAGGAGCGCATGAAACGGGTACCCGCTCCGGCCGTTTAGATATTTCTCTCGCCGCGCCGAAAAAGTTCGGGCGCGCGGCGCGGCGGGTGCCTTCCTCCTCCGGCCGCAGCATGATTGAGATGCTGGGCGTGTTGGCGATCATCGGTGTTCTGTCTATTACGGCTTTGGTCGGGTTTACGTATGCGATGAACAAACACCGGGCGAATGAAACGATTTACGATGTAATGTTGCGTGGCACGAATGTACCGATGGTGGATGAAAATTATGCGAGCAAACCATCCGGGCATGAGTTTCGTTTTCCTGATTTACCGGCTGGGACGTATTACCCGATGACGACGAAGAAAGATGCGGGCAGTTCGTATTATGTTGAAGCAACGGGTGTGACGTATCGCGTGTGTGAATTAATCTTAAAAATGAATCCGACGGACATCGACCAGATTGTTGTGGGGAATACGGTTTACACGGGTGACAGTGATATTTGTGGGGCGACAGACGGCTTGGCGATGAAGTTCTGTTTTGGTGAAGACGGGACGATTTGTGATGGCACGGGTCACGGCGGTTCTTCGGGTGGCTCCGGCAGTGGCGGCAGTTCGGGCGGTTCATCCGGTGGCTCTGGAAGCGGTTCGGGGAGCGGCAGCTCCGGTTCGGGAACAGATCCGGATGCCTGTGACGGAATAGATTGCGGTTTACACGGTGTTTGTAACAACGGTGTGTGTAATTGTACGGACGGTTATTCCGGGATAGATTGTAACATTCCGCCGGATCCGTGTGCGGATGTGGATTGCGGTGCGCACGGGACATGTGAAAATGGCAGTTGTGTGTGTTCGGACGGTTACACGGGCGCAACATGTCAAGACCCGCCGACTTGTACGGACAGCAGCGATTGCCCGAGCGGTTTAGTATGTAAAGACGGTGTGTGTGGAGATCCGGATTGTACGGAAAGTGCCGATTGTTCGGGTGACATGATCTGCGTGGGCGGACTTTGTGTTCCGCCGGAATGTACGGGAGATGATGATTGTGCAACCGGACAACAATGTCAGGACGGTCAATGTGTTGACATTGATTGTGACACGAACCCGACGTTACCGTATTGCATTTGTAAAGACAGCGGGAACTATGACTGTTGCATGGCGCCGTCGAGCAGTGAAGCCTGCGTTCAATTCTGTGTAACGCATCCTGAAAATTGTGTGAATGATCCGTGTCCGAATGATGAAAATACGGATGCCATTTGTTGCGCCATTATTACGGGCGGAGCCGGTGCGTGGACAGGTGAGCAATGTCAAACATGTGCAACCGGTCAATTTGCCTGTCAGTATGGAGAGAATAATGAGTCGTTTACGTGTTGTCAGTCTGGGGATTTAACCGTTGAGACGCCGACAGGTGAAATGACATATCATTTAACATGTACAAAAATGGGATGCACAGCCTGCGATGATTACATGTTAGATTGGGATTCTTTAAAAGACACATGTGAAGCGTGCGGTTATACATATGTCGAAACGGAATATTATTCCGAGTGTGTGGGAGCACCTGCCCCGTAAATAAACACTTTGCTTAAAAAAGAGGCTCTGTTCAAAGAGCCTCTTGCTTTTAAGCCATAAATTGTTTTTTCAGATAATCTGCCAGCTCATCAACGGCAATGCGTTCTTGTGCCATCGTGTCGCGGTCACGAATTGTGACGGTAGCAGGTTGTTTTTCAATTGTTTCAAAGTCTACCGTTACACAAAACGGGGTACCAATTTCATCGTGACGACGATAAGCTTTCCCTATGTTTCCAGAATCTTCTAACATGACACGACCGATACCCGTTTTCAACAGCATGTTTTTAATTTCATGTGCTTTTTGCATAATATCTGGATTATTCCGTTTCAACGGAATAACAGCCACTTTCACTGGTGCCAGATGCTTTTTCAATTTTAAAACGATACGCGTTTCACCATTCGCTAAAGTTTCTTCTGTATAAGCTTCAGTCAATACAGCAAGAACCCCACGATCAACACCGGCAGACGGTTCGATAACAAAAGGAACAAACCATTTTTTCTCTTGATCATCGAAAACGGCCAATTTAGCTTCGCTATCTTTGTTTTCATGAACATGAGAGGTTAACCCAAGTTCATTTTGATAACGCGTATGATTTCCTAAATCATAATCTGTACGATTGGCTATTCCTTCCAATTCTTCAATTCCATGAGGAAATTGGAATTCAATATCATAAGTTGCTTTAGAATAATGGGCTAAGTCTTCTTTTGCAATCTTGTGGATATGGATATTTTCTGGTTTTAATCCTTGTTGTTCCCACCATTTAACACGTTCATCTTTCCATTTTTCATGCCATTCTTCATCCGTTCCGGGTTTTACAAAGAATTCTAATTCCATTTGTTCAAACTCACGAACACGAAAGACAAAGTTTCTTGGCGTAATTTCATTTCGGAAAGATTTTCCAATTTGAGCAATTCCAAAAGGAACTTTGCGAGATGTAGAATCAATAACATTTTTAAATTGAGTAAAGATGGCTTGAGCCGTTTCCGGCCGTAAATAAGCAAAATTATTTCCGTCTTCAATCGGTCCAACAGTTGTTTTAAACATTAAGTTAAAAGGACGAGGCTCTGTTAAATCTGTTGAACCACAGTTCGGGCACTTTCCATCTTTAATATGATCAGCTCTCATTCTTGCCTTACATTTTTTACAATCACATAGAGGATCAGTAAAAGTTGCCTCATGACCACTATATTGTAAGACCTTCCGATGAGTTAAGATGGATGCATCTAAACCTTCAATATCATCGCGTTCATACACCATTGAACGCCACCAAGCTGCTTTTAGATTGTTTTTTAATTCAACGCCTAAAGGACCGTAATCATAAACGCCTTGCAAACCGCCATAAATGTCGGCACTTTGAAAGATAAATCCACGACGTTTACATAAACTTACTAATTGCTCCATAGAGGTTGCAGCCATTTTTAAACTCCATCTAATCAATTGAAAATAAAACTAAGCGGCATTATAGGCTGTTTTCGTGATAAGTCAAGAGGTGATTCATAGATAAGGCCTTCCTAAAAAAAGATTGACTTTTATGTAAAAGAGGGCTATTCCTAAGCTCATTAAAGTCTTGTAAAGCCCAGATGGCGGAATTGGTAGACGCGCTCGTTTCAGGTGCGAGTGTTGAAAGACATGGAGGTTCGAGTCCTCTTCTGGGCACCATAGAGTGAAAGGAATTTTATGGGACAAATATTCTTTTTTAAAGGCGACTTGCCTGAAAATATCACTTTTCATGGGGCTATAGCTGTTGATACAGAAACCATGGGGTTGAATTTACATCGTGATCGTTTATGTTTAGTGCAAATAGGCGATGGCAATGGTAATTGCTATTTAACACAAATCCAAAAAAATGTAGAGCCTGTTCATTTAAAGAAAGTTTTAAGTGATCCGAATTTGTTAAAGATTTTTCATTTTGCTCGGTTTGATGTTGCGGCAATAAAGCAATATTTGGGTGTTGTTTGTGCGCCAGTATATTGTACGAAAATTGCTCATAAGCTTGTCCGACCAAGTTCATCTTCTCACGGGTTGAAGGCTCTGTGTCAAGAGTTCTTAGGAATTACTCTTTCTAAGGAACAACAAGTTTCTGATTGGGGAGCTGAAACATTATCTGAAGAACAAAAAGGCTATGCAGCAGGAGATGTTCTCTATTTACACCAATTAAAAGAAAAATTAGATTTGTTGCTTAAACGTGAAGGTCGTTCTGAATTAGCTCAAGCTTGTTTTGACTTTATTCCAGCTCGAGCTGAGTTAGATCTATTAGGTTTCGACAATCCAGATATTTTCGAACATTAATTTTTTACAGAGGAAGAAATGGAAAAACAAGAAATTATCGCTACAGGTAAGCACGTCTTAGACATGGAAGCAGATGCTGTTAAAAAATTGTCTTCTGAATTAGGAGATGATTTTTATAATGCAATACAATTGCTTTATAAGACAAAAGGTCGTGTTATTGTAACAGGAATGGGAAAAAGTGGGCATATTGGGAAGAAAATTGCTGCAACTTTAGCCTCAGTTGGAACGCCTGCGTTTTTTGTTCATCCTGCAGAAGCAAGTCATGGCGATTTAGGTATGTTAACGACTGATGATACCATTCTTGCTTTATCTAACTCTGGAGAGTCTAAAGAATTAGCTGATATTATTGCTTATTCTCGTCGTTTCGGTATTCCAATGATTTGTATGGTAGGAAATCGAGAAAGTACTTTAGCAAAAGCTTCAGATTTAATTTTATGTTATCCTCCATTTGAAGAAGCGTGTTCTTTCGGAATGGCTCCAACAACTTCTACGACATTGAGCTTAGCACTGGGAGATGCCTTGGCTATGACTTTACTCGAAATGAAAGGTTTTTCACGGGAACAATATAAAATCCGTCATCCAGGAGGAAAATTGGGGGCAATGCTTCTTAAGGCTAAAGAATTAATGGTCAAAGGGGATGATATGCCTATTGTTAAAGAAAATACGCCTATGTCAGAAGCATTAATTGTGATGACAGCCAAAAGTTTAGGGTGTGTCGGTATTGTTAATGATAAAGATGAGCTTGTCGGAATTATTACAGATGGCGATTTAAGAAGACATATGAGTGCGAACATGTTATCTCAGACAGCTGGAGAGGTCATGACTCGCAATCCTAAGACTGTAACGGAAGATTTTTTAGCAGCTGAAGCAGTTCGTATGATGAATGATAAAAAGATTACAACTTTATTTGTTGTTGATGGTAATCATCCAGTCGGTGTATTACATCTTCATCGGTGTTTGCAAGCTGGAGTTGTTTAGTGAAGAATCCTTCAAAAAAAATTAAAAGACATCATCGATTTGTTAGTCGGATGAAGTTAATTTTAATGAGCTTAGCTGCGATGACTGCTGGAGCCTTATTGTTATGGCCTCAATTAGCGAAGCAAAAAGATTTTTTGGATTCTTTATTTAAGTCAACTTCCTTATCTTTCAGTCGTGTTGCTTCTGTTGATATGGCTAAGGTTAAGTTTATTTCTGAAGATAAAAAAGGACAACCTTTTACAATCACATCTGAAAAGGTACTAGAAGTTGATCCAACGCAAAAGTTAGTTAAATTAGATAATCCCATTGGAAATATGACACTTAATTCTGGTGTTAATATTACATCTGTTTCTCCATTTGCCTTTTTTTATCAGGATAAGGAAATTCTTGTTTTTGAAGATGATGTAAAAATTACAACAGATAATGGTTATACGGCAGACTTAATTAATGTGACAATAAATCATATAGAAGAAACGGCTCAGAGTCCTGATAAGGTTGTTATAGAAGGTCCTAAAGCCAGTTTAACTGCTGAAGGATTTTATTTATTTGATAATGGGGATAAAATAGATTTTTATGGGAAAGCTCGAGCCGTTATTACAGATGATAAAAAAAATAAGACATATACCCTTACCTCAACGGATAAAATGGAAGTTCGCCAAACAGAACAGATAATGAGAGCAAAAAAAAATGCAGTTCTAACAGATGGTGTTAATAAATTAAATGCAGATATTATCACAGGTTATTTTAATCAGATAGGAAAGAATAAATATGAACTTCGAGAGATGGTATCCACAGGCGATGTTAAGATACAAACGCCAACAGAGACCGTATTTGGAGATAAAGCTATCTATGATGTTTCAACTGAGAAGGCAACAGTTCTAGGGCATGTTAGAATTGTTCGAAAAGAAGGAGAAATGACTGGAGCTAAAGCTGTAATGGATATGCGAACAGGGATTAGCCAAATGTACTCGACAGATGGAAAAACAAAAAATTCTGGTCGTGTACGAGGTATTTTATTGCCAAGTCAATTAAAAAAAGATACAGTAAAATAGTTTTTAGCTTTAGGTGTGAAGATGGATGAGAACAAAGGATTAATAGCAAAAGAAATCGGCAAGTCTTATAAGAAAAGAACTGTTTTAAAGAATATTTCCTTGTCTGTCCATCAAGGAGAAGCGGTTGGATTATTAGGCCCCAATGGAGCAGGGAAAACAACTTGCTTTTATTGTATTACAGGTTTAATAAAGCCTGATTTTGGTCGAATAATGCTAGATGGGATTGATATTACATCACTTCCTATGTATCAACGGTCACGGTTAGGAATAGGCTATTTGCCACAGGAGTCTTCCATTTTTAGGGGATTGACTGTTGAAGAGAATATTATGGCAGTTTTAGAAATTGTTGAGGCTGATCCAGAAAAAAGAGCGGCTCGTTTGGACGCGTTGTTAGGAGAGTTTTCTATTGCGCATTTACGGAGTTGCTCTTCAAAAGCCTTATCAGGGGGGGAACGTCGGCGTTTAGAAATTGCCCGTGCTTTAGCCTCTAATCCATCTTTTATTTTATTGGATGAACCGTTAGCAGGGATTGATCCGATTGCTGTTGCAGAGATTCGAGATTTGGTCGGTCATTTAAAGAATCGAGGTCTTGGTGTTTTAATTACGGATCATAATGTTCGCGAAACTTTAGGAATTATAGATCGAGCCTATATTTTAAGTGACGGGGTTATGTTGAAAGAAGGAACGCCAGCTGAAATTGTCGAAGATGAACGGGTTAGAAAAATATATTTAGGTGAATCTTTTTCAATATAAACAAAGTTGTTAAAAAAGACTTGCAATTTTAGAAAAACACATTAAACTTATACTTAATCAGATAAAAACCAGCACTTAAAATGCTGTGTTTTTTTTATTTTTTAAGAAGGAGTATGACACATGGATGAAAAAGTTCCTATGACCCGTTCAGGTTATGAAAAATTACAAGATGAATTAAAACATTTAAAATTTGTAGAACGTCATGAAATTATCGCAGCTATCGAGGAAGCACGGTCTCATGGAGATTTGTCTGAAAATGCAGAATATCACGCTGCTCGGGAACGTCAAAGCTTTGTTGAAGGGCGTATTCAGGAATTAGAAAGTGCATTAGGCCGCTCCAATATTATTGATGTTTCCTCATTGTCTGGAAATAAAGTTTTATTTGGAGCTACTGTTGAAGTATGTGATACGGATGAAGATAAGAAGATGACTTATCAGATTGTGGGTCAATATGAGGCTGATTTAACAAAGAATTTGATATCTTTACAATCTCCTGTCGCCAAAGCATTAATAGGTAAGGAAGTTGGTGATTTCGTTGATGTTTCAACCCCTGGTGGAATAAAAACATACGAAATTATGAGTGTAAAGTTTGTTTAGTTTCTTATTTTAAAGCCTCATTTGAAATGAGGCTTTTATTTTAATCTTGCATAAAGTAAATAGCTAACATATATCTTTTCTTTGGGAAGGAGGAAGATATGCAAGATTACAATGTTATTGTTCTAGGTTCAGGTCCTGCAGGATATACGGCAGCACTTTATGCAGCAAGAGCAGGTTTAGAGCCTGTTATTATAGCAGGTCCTTTGCTTGGAGGACAGCTTGTTTATACCCATCAGATTGAAAATTATCCTGGTTTTCCTAATGTTCCAGGAATGGATTTAGTAGACATATTTAAGAAACAAGTTGAAGATTTAGGCGTTCAAATTATTTATGAGATAGCAAAGAAAGTAGATGTTAGAAAAAATCCTTTCCTTGTTACAATGAGTAATGGGATACAGCTTTCCTCAAAGAGCCTTATTATTGCAACGGGTTCTTCACCTAAGTGGTTAGAAGCAGAAGGGGAAGAACGGTTTAAAGGGAAGGGCATCTCTATTTGTGCGACATGTGACGGATTTTTTTACAGAAACAAAAAAGTTGCAATTATCGGAGGAAGTAATACAGCCTTATATGAGGCTTTGTTTATGGCCAAGCTAGCAAAGGAAGTTATTATTGTAAACCGAGAAGCTTCTTTCAAAGGTGAAAAAATGTTACAAGAACAAGTAAAAAAACATTCAAATATTCAAATACTTTGGAATACGGAAGTTCTTTCTTTTGATGGTGATGAAAAACTAACAAAGCTCAAAGTTAGGAATAATCAAACTCAAGAACTTGAAGAGATAGCCATAGATGGTGTTTTTGAGGCTATAGGGCAAAAACCTAATTCTGATTTATTCTTAAACCAGCTCGAAATAGATGAATACGGATATATTAAAACGAATCATGATACGAGACAAACATCAGTTCCCGGTATCTTTGCTGCAGGAGATGTACAAGAGCCTTTCTTTAGGCAAGCAATTGTGGCTTGTGGAGCTGGAGCTGTTGCGGCTCTAGGTGCTGAAAAGTATTTGTTGAGCTTACAATAAGAATCCTATTTTCATGCTTTGACAATTTTGGGAAAATAGCGTATAAAGTATTTCTTTAAAAAGGAATAGATGAATGAAACTACCCCCATTACTCAGTCGCTATATTTCAAAAAATTTTTTTCTTGCCTTTGTTGCGACACTTTTAGTTTTAATGGCTTTGATTTTATTGTTTGATACAATAGAATTACTTCGTCGATCCGCCTCTAAAGACTATATGACTTTTGGAGATGTCTTAAATTTAGGCCTTTTAAAACTTCCTCAGATGGTTCCTTTAATTTTGCCTTTTTCTATTTTAATTGCGTCTTTAATTACTTTTTATAAATTAAGCCGAACAAATGAATTAGTTATTGCTCGTTCAGCAGGATTATCTGTTTGGAATTTTTTAATGCCTGTTTTTATTGTCGTTTTTTTAATTGGCTTATTTAATGTTACTTTATTTAATCCTTTTTCTACCTCTATGCAACAAAAGTTCGAAACAGTTGAGGGAATTAAATTTAAGAAAAATAATAATGTTTCCTGGACTTCTAAAGGATTGTGGCTTAGAGAAAAAAAAGGGGAAGAACCGGTTATAATTCATGCCGATTCAGTTCGACAAATAGGAGAGGATTTACATTTGTATGGAGTCTCTGTCCTTGAGCTGACAGCAACAGAGTCTTTAAAACGTCAAATAGAAGCACCTGAAGGGCTTTTAAAAAATAATGAACTCACCATATATCAGGGCTTGTCTTTTAATGAAGTTGGCGAAAAAATAGAGGTAAGTAATCTTGTATTCCCATCGGATTTAAGTTTAGAAAAAATTATGCAAACATTTAATGAACCTGAGAGTTTCTCTATTTGGAAATTGCCAGGCTTTATTCACATGTTAGATGATGCTGGTTTTTCATCTGTACGACATCGGATGTACTTTTACTCTCTGATAGCTTCTATTTTCTATTTATTGGCTATGGTTTTTATTGCTGCCGTATTTTCCTTAAGCCCTAATCAGCGTTCTGGAAATACGTTGATTAAGATAACAGGAGCAGTCTTAAGTGGATTTATTTTGTTCTTTTTATCTAGGTTGACGTTCGCTTTTGGGTCTTCAGGTTCGTTACCTGTAATTTTAGCTGCTTTTGGACCTTCTATTGTCGTTATTTTTGTTTCTGCGACGGCTCTTTTACATTTAGAAGATGGTTAATCTTCTTCACCTCTTAAAGCTTTTTGTGCAATTTCATAACTGAATCCTGCTCTTCCTAAAATAGCAAGGTCTTTCTGAGCATATTGTTGGCGGATAGATTCTGGGCGATATATGCCGAGTTTACGTTTTTTTACAAGTTTAAGAGCACTCGCTAAATCTAATTCTGTTGAGGATTTTTCTTGTTCGGAGATAAGTTGAGATAAAGTTTCATCATCTATACCAGCTTGTTTTAACTTATAGGAAATGCTCCTTATTGATTTTCCTGTCTCGGAAAGGCGCCTAAATGTATTTTCTGCATATCTATTATTGTCAATGTATCCAAGATGAAGCATTTCTTTAATAATATTTTCAATCCAATCTTGGGCTTGTGTAGGGATTTCCTCTCCCTGAAGAGACGCTTTTATAAGACGACGCTGTAAGATTTCGCGGACTTTTTGTGTCGTAGCCTCATATCTGGATAGATAATATAAAGCTATATTATACAATCTCTTTTGTGTTATCTTTTTAGCCATGTTGACATTTCCTTTTTCTTTATTCATAGTAAGCACTTAAAGGAGAATTTTCAAATGAATTATGTTTTACCGTTCTTATTGGAGGAAGGCCTATATCGAGGATATTTTCTTAAGTGTGACACATTAATAGATGATATTTTGAAATATCATCAATATCCAGCTCTTATTGAGGAGGTATTAACAGAAGCTGTTTTATTGGGAATTTTATTTTCCTCGTCTTTAAAATATGAAGGCTTATTTACATTGCAAGTTCAAGGTTCTGGAGCTATCAGATTAATTGTGGTTGATGTTTTAAGTAATGGGCAAGTTAGAGCATCTATCCGATATGATTCAGAAAAATTACCTAAACAAGCTCATAATGTATCAGATTTATTTGGTGAAGGCGTTTTAATCTTTAATGTAGATCAAGCTCTTAAGGAAGACGAACGTTATCAAGGTGTGATTGAACTAGAGGGAGAAGATTTGACAACGTGTTTTTTACGTTATTTTGAAAAATCAGAGCATATTCCAACAGATGTTGTTTTGTTGAAACAACAAGATTCTCAAAAACACTTAGCGGCGGGTATTTTTATTCAACAAATGCCAAGCCAGGAAATAAAGAAAGAGAATGATGATTTTGAAACAATTAGCGTCTTAATGAGAAGTATTCAAAAAAAAGAAGTTTTTGATGAAAAATTATCAACTGAGCAAGCTTTATTTCGTTTGTTTCATTCGAATATGCTTATGTTATTTCCTAAGAAAGATATCCATTTTGAATGTCGATGTAACTCTGAAAAAGTAAAAAAAATGCTTGCACAGTTTTCAGATGAACAGTTAAATGATATGTATGAAGATGGTATTATTCACGTAACTTGTCAATTTTGTGGTAAGACGTATGATTTTAAAAAGGGAGATTTAAAATGAAAAAATTTTTTATATTATTTTTATGTTCTATCTTGACCGCTTGTATGCCTACTTATCAGAAACCATATCAAGTTAAAGATTATACAAAAGAACCAGCAATAGAGCTTCCTGCAGATAAAATAGAAATGGTTTCAGAAATAGAACCTAATCAAAAATTACCACATGTAGAAGATTTAATGCCAATAACACCAGAAAAAGCTTTGTTAAATTGGGCTTATATTCGATTAAGAGATAATCATCAAAAACCGTATTTAGCTAAGTTTATTGTGAAGCAAGCTTCTATGACGCGAGAAGAGATGCCAGCAGAAGCGATTTTTAAATTAGAAAATTACAAATATACATTAACTTATGAAGTAGAACTTCAACTTATCAATCAAAAAGGAACACTTTTAAAAACTACAAATGTTAAAGGGTACGTTATGAGGACGCAGCCGATACGTTCCAGTATTCAAGATAGAGATGCAATGATGGTTGAAATGCTGGATGAGATGGAAAATGCTGTTAATGAGAAAATAGTAACAGAAGTACAACAAAAATTTGTTGATTTTTCTATCTAGGCGATGTATAAGAACTTATCCCTTATAAAGGGAGGTTGCGGGTGTAGCTCAATGGTAGAGCGGAAGCTTCCCAAGCTTAAGACGAGGGTTCGATTCCCTTCACCCGCTCCAAAAGACGGTAATAATTCGTCTTTTTTATTAGTTACATGATAGAAATTTAGATTGTCCTTGGCTAGAACATGAAAAAGGTTTTAAGTTATTTTATATTCTCCTAGGATAGATAGCTACTGTATCTTTCTTTTACTCACAAGATTATTTAAAGCATGAATATTTTCTTGATATTCCAGAATAAAAGCTTTTCAACTTAATAAGTTTATATTATACTCTTTTTTCGTGAGAGGAGAGGTATTATGGATACACTTGCATTATCAAAACTAACACAGGGGCTTTATATTCTTGGTTCACAAGATGAAAAAAGATATGTCGGATGTATCGTTGATGCGGTTATTCAAGTTGCTTCGAAACCGCTGGTTATTGCAGTTGCTTGTATGAAAACAGGTTATACACAAAGTTGTATTCAAAAGAATAATTTGTTTTCTTTATCCGTTTTAGGGCAACATGTTGATCCATTTGTC
>CASECI010000058.1 GCA_949286465.1 uncultured Alphaproteobacteria bacterium
TCTGAACGGCATTTGCGCTAACTTGCAAATGACAAGCGCTATAGGTTATGGAGATTTAAAATTTGGCTCCGAAACAGGGTTAACTCTTGCAAATTCTAACAGCCAGCAGTCCGAAAACTATAACCTTTACTATTACGTAGGAGAAACCGTTCAAAATGCGGCTTTAATCAATGCCGCTATGTTGGGTGAAACCATACCCGAACTTACACAAAAAATAGCTGTTTGCAGAGGTGTACCGGATTACTCACAAAAAACAGAATTTGAAGCAAACACAACTTATCAATTGAACGCTGATTCTATGATTTTCTGGTATACATCAGGTTCAACAAACAATCCGGCAACTATAACAATTTCCGCAAACAGTGATTTGAGTTCTCCTGTTATATACACTCCGTTTTACATAAATGCGGACGGACATACTGTACTTACGTTTATAGTTCCTGCGGGGTATTATTTTAAGGTTTCAAGAAGCATGACAAGCAACTATACTAAAAGCTTTTATTGTCCTTTAAAAGGAGGTAACTAATGATATATTTTAACCAAAACAAACAAGCTTATGCATTTGTAATAGCAGACCCTTTATGCGTTATAGAGGAAAATGTCTGGAAAGAATATTCAAGCTTACAGCAAGGGGTAGAATATGACATTGACGAAACAGGGATTATAGACCTTAGAGATACGCCGGAATACGAACAGGAGCAGGCACAAAAGGAACGGCAGAGGCTTAACCTTTTGAATCTGACAAAGGCGGATGTTCTTTTAGCTTTGTATCAGGATAAAGGCTTAACGCCTGACAATATAAAGGCAATGCTTAAAGATAATGTGCCGGCGCTTATCAAATTTGATTACGCAAGTTCGTATTACCGCGGAGATGATGTCGTAAATGCTCTGGGACTGGCTCTCGGTTACAGCACAGAAGAAATGGATTACTTGTTTGAAAATAAGAAATTTCCTGAAAAAACTGTTGAACCTGTTGAGCCTGCAGACACAGATAGCGACAGCGATACGGATGGCGACAGTGATAGTGACGCTGACACCGATACAGATGTAGAAACAGACAACGAAGAAAGCGAGGTAACAGAATGAATGAAGAAATGAAAACAGCATTATTGGAATGCTGCGAAAGAAACGTAAAAGTCTTAAGCCCTGATGTTGTGGCTTTTATGAAAGATTTGACAAACACTGCAATTACGACATCCGAAAACAAAATTGATGATATGTTCACGCCTATTATCAATATGGGGTTTGAAGTTCTTGACGAGTTTTTACTCAAACAGGCAGACAAAATTGACGGGGAAGTAGTATAAACTTCCCTCCCCTCGGGGGAGGGATTAAGGGAGAGGGTAAAAATGTTCGACATAGCAGACGCAATAAAATCAGTCGGGGAAGCTTTTACAAGCCTTTTCAATTATTTAAAAAAGAATAAAGAAGAGCAGATTGATACACAGTTTTTAGCGGAGCATAAAAAGCTTTTAAAAGCCGTTGACACCGCTGAAAAAATGTTTAATATCTTTTTCAAATCTTTTGACAAACTGCCGGAAGATGACCAAAAAGAACTAGAAAAACTGCTTGAAAAGTTTCAGGAGAATAACTGAATGCAGATAAATTATACAAAATTTGATAAAGCTATCGGATATAACTGCAAAAATTCTAAAAAGCCGTTTTACCTTATACAGCCGATTTTTGTAATAGTCAGCTATGCAAATAAAAAGCTTTATCTAAGGCTTGATGACCCGAAATTTACATCAGACGGGTGCACATTATGGAAAATATTCTGGCTTATTTTAGGCTGTCCGCACAGCCCTGAATACCTTCCTGCGAGCATAATTCACGATTACATACTGGATAACCCGCATTTAGTACATTACCACAGAGAACTTGCAAGTCAGATATTTAAAACAGCACTTTTAAACGAAGGTGTAAGTCCTCTCAAAGCTCAAATAATGTATATTGCAGTAGATTTCTGGCAGTGGTTAAAGAATTTTAGAACGAGGAAATGGAGATGACAGAACAATCAAGGGAGTGTT